>JBBSSF010000120.1:0-8725 GCA_038242345.1 Hyphomicrobiales bacterium | reverse complement strand
CCGTCGGCACCGACGAGGCCGGCACGGTCGATGGGGAAGCGCACCGGCAGCTTCTGCAGCGCGACATCGTGGACCACCTGGTCGTAGCCGCGCTGGAGGAAGGTGGAATAGATGGCGCAGAAGGGCTTCATGCCCTCGGCAGCAAGGGCCGCCGAGAAGGTGACGGCGTGCTGCTCGGCAATGCCGACATCGAAGCAGCGGCTGGGGAATTTCCGCGCGAACAGGTCCAGCCCGGTGCCCGAGGGCATGGCAGCGGTGACGCCGAGGACGCGGCTGTCCTCCTCCGCCTCGCGGATCAGGCTTTCGGCAAAGACGCGGGTGTAGCTCGGCGCATTCGGCGCCGGCGCCGACTGCTTTCCGGTGACCACATCGAAGCGCGACACGCCATGATACTTGTCGGCGGCGGCTTCGGCCGGGGCATAGCCCTTGCCCTTCTGGGTGACGACATGGACGAGCACCGGCCCGGTGGCGGTGTCGCGCACATTGTTCAGCACCGGCAGCAGATGATCGAGATTATGGCCGTCGATCGGGCCGATATAGTTGAAGCCGAGTTCCTCGAACAGGGTGCCGCCCATGGTCAGCCCCTTGGCGAACTCCTCGGCCCGGGCCGCGCCGCGCTCGACGAAGGTCGGCAGATGGCGGGCGAGCCCCTTGAGGGCCTCGCGGAAGCTGACATAGGCCCGCCCGGAGACGAGACGCGCCAGATAGGCGCTCATGGCGCCGACCGGCGGGGCGATCGACATGTCGTTGTCGTTGAGGATGACGATCAGCCGGGCGTCGAGGGCGCCGGCATTGTTCATCGCCTCATAGGCCATGCCGGCCGACATGGAGCCGTCGCCGATGACGGCGATCACATTGTTGCGGCCGCCCTTGAGGTCGCGGGCGACGGCAAAGCCGAGGCCGGCCGAGATCGAGGTGGAGGAATGGGCGGCGCCGAACGGGTCATATTCGGACTCCGCCCGCTTGGTGAAGCCCGACAGGCCGCCGCCCTGGCGCAGGGTGCGGATGCGGTCGCGCCGTCCGGTCAGGATCTTGTGCGGATAGCTCTGGTGGCCGACGTCCCAGATCAGCCGGTCCTCGGGCGTGTTGAACACATAATGCAGCGCCACGGTGAGTTCGATGACGCCGAGACCCGCGCCGAGATGTCCGCCGGTGACGGAAACCGCGTCGATGGTTTCCCGGCGCAGTTCCTCCGCCAGCTGCTTCAGGCTCGTTTCCGGCAGGCGGCGCAGATCGGCCGGCACGCGGACCCGATCGAGCAGGGGCGTCTTGGAAGGTTCGGTCACTGATCCTCTCCGGGGCGGCAGGCCCCTCGATCCTCGTTACAAGCACTTACACCCGGCCGGGGCGGCGGTGCAACGCACGACACCGGCCGGGCGGGGAGGCCGGTGGTCCCGGCCATCGTGAAAAAGACGTATGCGCGAAGCGTGCGCGGCTAAAGTGTGTGTCGCGGCCGCCGGTTGAGAGGCCCGGTCAGGTCCGCGCGAATAAGGTTGCTCCCCGGGCGGTGCGGGTCCGGTTGCGGAGCCGCCAGGCGAGCGTGATGCCGCGCATGGTCAGGAAGGCCAGCAGCGACAGCCACAGGCCGTGGTTGCCGAAGGCGGGCACCATGACCGCCAGCAGCCCGCAATAGACCACCGCCGAGATCAGCATCATGTTGCGCATGTCCCGCGACCAGGTGGCGCCGATGAACACGCCGTCCATCTCGAAGGCGAGCACCGCCAGCACCGGCGTCGCGGCGGCATAGGGCAGGAATTCCCGCGCCATCTGCCGGACATGGGGTTCGGTGGTGAGAAGGTCAATGCAGGCCGGGCCCGCCATCAGCAGCACGATGCCGACAAAGAGCGAGACGGCAAAGCCCCAGATCACCGACAGCCGCACCGCGGCATCGAAGGCCGTGCGGCAGACCGCGCCGAAGGCCCGGCCGACCAGCTGCTCGGCCGCCGTCGCCAGACCGTCGAGGAAGAAGGCCCCGACCAGAAAGAAGTTCATGAGCAGGGCGTTGGCGGCAAGGGTGGTGTCGCCGAGCCGGGCGCCGACCCCGGAGAACAGGGCAAAGCCGGTGAGCAGCACCACCGACCGCACCATGATGTCGCCATTCAGCAGGGTGAGGCGGGCAAAGGCGTGGCGGTCGAGCAGGCGCGCCCGGTCCGGCCGGGCGCCGGCCCTCAGATGCGGCATGAGCACCAGGAGGCTGATGGTGAGGGTCGCCGCCTCGGCGATCACCGTCGACCAGGCGACGCCGGTGATGCCGTAGCCCATCCAGCCACCGAGGAAGAGGGCAAGGCCGATGTTGAAGCCATTCAGCACGCTGATGAGGGCAAGCCCCAGCCCGGCCCGGCCGAGCCCCAGCACCCAGCCGAACAGCGACGCATTGGCGAGGCCGAAGGGCACGGAAAAGATGCGGATGTCGAAATAGGCCCGGGTGGCGGCTGCCGCCCCGTCGCCCGGATGGATGGCGGCGAGGAAGGCGAGGATCAGCGGCCGCTGGACGACCAGCAGCGCCAGACCGATGGCAAAGGCAAGGAGCAGCGCCCGCAGCAGCACGGCGCGCTGCTCGATCGTGTCGCCGGCGCCCAGCGCCTGGGCGGTCAGCCCGGTGGTGCCGGCCCGCAGGAAGGAGAAGGTGGAGAACAGGAAATCGAAGGCCAGCGCCCCGAGCGCGATGCCGCCGATGGCGGCGGCATCCCCCATGCGTCCGACCACCCCCATGTTGACGACGCCCACCAGCGGAATGGTGACCTGGGCAAGCGTCATGGGCAGCGCGATCGCCAGCACCGTGCGGCTGGTGACGCGGAAATCGGGTTCGGTCGCGGACGACATGCAGCAGGGCCTCCAGAGGAGGACGACCCTAGAGCCTTTCCAGACAAAAGCCAGAGGCCAGAGCGCGTGCGGCCGAAAGCTGTCAGCGCAGGGCACAGGCTGGCATCCGGCGCACGAAGGGACCGCACTATGCGCCTCCGTCCGGGAAGGCTGTTCCAACGTCGAACGGCGGATGCGTTGCGGTCAATTCTCGAGAATGATCCGCCACATCCCGCTTAGGCCGTCCTCGGACCAGCTACCTTCCAGAACCTCATCATCCTGGAAGCGGTGCAGGGTTGCTCGCCCAGAAACTTTTGGGGCTGTCAGCTCGAAATGGCCGGGCTCGATCTCGGGGCCTTCATAAACGACGAACTGGTCGTCGGTTACATAGGAGACCGCAATCGTGCCGCCGCTGATGCGGACCTCGCATGGAGTATCCGGATAAAACTCACCGGTCTCATAATAACTGTCCATGGAGCAGCCGCGCCAGACGGTCATGGGCGTGTTGTCCCTGAAGATTCAGCGTCGTCGAAGGACGAGGGCGTCTGGGGCGTCCTCGTCCAGAAGGGGCCACGATCGTCGGATCTACGCTCAGGCGCGGCGACGGCGGTCGGCGGAGGGCTGATAGGCGATGCGGGCGTGCTCGGTGCAGTAGGGAATGCCCGGCTGCGAGCGCTTGCCGCAGAAATGGAAGCCTTCCGAGCCCGGATCGCCGATCGGCCAGCGGCAGGCATTGGCCGTCAGCGTCATGATCGTGGTGCGCTCGACGAAGGGCACGACCACTTCCGACTTCGGCATGGCCGGGCGGATCACCGGGGCGGGCCGCGCCGGCGGCTCCTCCACGCGCGGCGGGACCGGAGCCGCGGCCACCGGTTCCGGCTGCACCGGTGCCGGCGCGGCCCCCGTCTGGTTCACCGGCGGCAGCGTCTCTTCCACCATCTCGGGTGCCGCAGCGACCGCCGCGCCATCCCCGCTCGACTTGGTGCGGCCGGACAGCCCCAGCCGATGGATCTTGCCGATCACCGCATTGCGGGTGACCCCACCGAGCGCGGCAGAAATCTGACTCGCCGTCATGCCTTCGGCCCAGAGCTTCTTCAGAAGCTCGACGCGCTCGTCGTTCCAGGACATTCGTCACCTCGTTTCCGCCGGGGCAGGGCCCCGGGCCGTCCGTGGTCGGGCCGGCTCGCCCCCGGAGCCGCCCGGAAATTCCCCGGTCCGTTCGCCCGCACCTCTCATGAAGGAGGGCGGCTCCCGCCGGACCGGACCATGTGGCCGCATCGCCTGAACCGGCGAGACGGCAGAAATAGGGTCCCGCATCCTGAATCAGACGTCCGTCCGGCGGAACTTCATCCGCCCGACAGCACTGCCATGAAGGCTCGGGAACTTGAGGGACAAGGGATAGGGAGACGAAATCTCGTGTCCGTTAACCGCCACGCTACTATATGCCGTGACTCCTTGACAAGAGTCCGGCCCGAATCCCGGGTTTTTTCCCCAGCTCCTTCGCAGGGCGTCCCGTCGCCCGGGAGAGCGGAGGATCTGGTCGGAATATGGGCGCCAAGCGCCCGGACGGGCGGTTTTCGCCCATCGCTTCCTGCATGGCAGCCATGCACGCATGTGCGTTGAGATGCGTGCGGTGCAGCGGTAGATATTTCCCCGTGAGAGCGCCTCGCGCCTCACATGCCCTCTTTGGGCGTTTCCTCCCTAGACTTCAGGCCGCCGCAAGGCGGCTTTTTTTTGTCTGCCGTCTGCCGGGGACGGGGGAGAAGGCTTGACGCCCGGCATGTCGCCCCTATGGTCACTCGCCGTCCGCCGCAGCGGCCGCTTTCTGGCGGGGCCGGCCCCGGGCCTTCCGGACAGGCGGTCCCGTCCCGGGCGCGCCTCGGACCGTCGCCGCCATGACCGCAGGTCAGTTCCATGAACCTTCCGCCGCTCGTCCAGGCTTTCGTCCTGCATTTTGGAGAAATGGGCTCCCGGTGGGGCATCAACCGCACCGTCGGGCAGGCCTATGCCATGCTGTTTCTGGCGAGCCGGCCGCTGTGTGCCGATGATCTTGTCGACGGGCTGGGCGTGTCGCGCTCCAACATCGCCATGGCGCTGAAGGAACTGCAGAGCTGGAGCCTCGTCCATCTGAAGCATGTGCCCGGCGACCGGCGCGATTTCTACACCACGCCGGAGGATGTCTGGGCGATCGTGCGCATCCTGGCCGAGCAGCGCAAGAGGCGCGAGGTCGACCCGACCCTGTCGGTGCTGCGCGATCTGCTGATGGAGCCGGTGGAGACGCCCGAGGAGGCCCACGCCCAGGAGCGGATGCGCGACATGCACGAGGTCATCGAGCTGGTGACCGGCTGGTATGATGATGTCGAGAAGCTGGAGACCGAGCGTCTGATCCAGCTTCTGAGCCTCGGCGCCAGGGTGGTGAAGGTGCTCGACTTCAAGGATCGGCTGTTCGGCCGTCCGGCGCGCCGGGAAGAGATCGCCGTCAGCAGCGCCGAGGGCGACGGCTGAGACCGAAGATCCCTGAAAAGGATCCCTTATACCAGGCGCACGAAGTGCTGACCGCACCGCGCGCCTGAAGATCAGCAGGTTTTCCATATGCCCCAATGGCATGGAAAACCTGCATCGGAATACCAAAGAGTCCTTTTCAAGGATCTTTGGTATTATACCAGGCGCACGAAGTGCTGACCGCACCGCGCACCTGAAGAACAGCAGATTTCTCATGCCATGAAAAAGGCCGGCGGATGCGATCCGCCGGCCTTTTCTTCATGCGGGATGTCCGGGATCCGGGCAGGCTTGCCTGCCCGGACGGGACGGGATCAGCGGCCGAGCTTGCCGGCGACCTTGGAGGCGATCGCATCCGGGGTCAGGCCGAAATGGGCGTAGATCTCGCCGGCCGGGGCCGAGAGGCCGAAGGTCGGCACGCCGAACACGTCGGCCTCGGAGGCGACATAGCGGGTCCAGCCGAAGGGCAGGGCGGCTTCCACGGCAAAGCGCGGGGCCGAGCCCAGCACCGCCGAGCGGAAGGCCTCGTCCTGGGCGTCGAACACTTCCCAGCACGACAGCGACACGACCGCCGCCCTGATGCCGGACGCTGCGAGCCGGGCCGCGGCATCCACCGCCAGCGAGACTTCGGTGCCGGTGGCCAGGAAGGTCACGTCCCGGCCGCCGGCCGGCTCGACGACCACGCGGGCGCCGCGATAGGCCGGCGTCACGGCCAGCAGCTCCGGCGTCGTCACCTGGGGCACGCCCTGGCGCGAGGCGACCAGCACGCTCGGGCCCTTGCCCGACATGGCATCGGCCCAGCACTCCAGCGCCTCGACCGGATCGGCCGGACGATAGACCTTGAGGCCCGGGATGGCGCGCAGCGACGCCAGATGCTCGACCGGCTGATGGGTCGGGCCGTCCTCGCCGAGGCCGATGGAGTCATGGGTCATCAGATAGACGACCCGGGCACCCATCAGCGCCGACAGGCGGATGGCCGGACGGCAGTAGTCGGAGAACACCAGGAAGGTGCCGCCATAGGGCAGGAAGCCGCCATGCAGCGCGATGCCGTTCATGGCCGCGCCCATGCCGAACTCGCGCACGCCATAATTGATGTGGCGGCCGCCGAAGTCCGACGGCGTCAGCGGACGCTGGGCCTTGGTCTTGGACAGCACCGAGCCGGCGAGGTCGGCCGAACCGCCGACCAGCTCCGGCACCAGGGTGTTCAGGGCTTCCAGCGCCTTCTGGCTGGCCTGCCGGGTGGCGAGCTTGGCCGGGTTGGCGGCCGCGGCAGAAACGAGGCCGGCGACATCGGCGGCGAAGGAGGCCGGCAGCGCACCGGACACGCGACGCTCGAACTCGGCCCGGGCGGCCGGTTCGAGGGCATCGAAGCGGGTCTGCCAGGCGGTGCGGGCCTCGGCGCCCTTGCGGCCGAAGGCGCGCCACTCGGCGATGAGGGCGTCGGGCACCTCGAACGGGCCATGGGGCCAGCCGAGGGCGGCGCGGGTCGCGGCGCTCTCCTCGGCACCCAGCGGCGAGCCATGGGAGCCGGCGGTATCCTGCTTCTTCGGCGCGCCGAAACCGATATGGGTGCGCGCGGCGATCAGGCTCGGCCGGTCGGAGGCGCGGGCCTCGGTCATGGCGGCGTCGATGGCGGCCTGGTCATGGCCATCCACCGAGAACACCGTCCAGCCGGAGGCGCGGAAGCGGGCAAGCTGGTCGTCGACCGTCGACAGGGCGGTGTCGCCGTCGATGGTGATGTGGTTGTCGTCGAAGATGACCGTCAGCTTGTTGAGCTTCAGCCGGCCGGCAAGCGAGATCGCCTCCTGGCTGATGCCCTCCATCAGACAGCCGTCACCGGCGAACACCCAGGTGCGGTGATCGACGATGGCATCGCCATATTCGGCATTGAGCATGCGCTCGGCGAGCGCCATGCCGACGGCGGTGGCCAGGCCCTGACCCAGCGGACCGGTGGTGGTCTCGACGCCGGCGGTGTGGCCGAATTCCGGATGGCCCGGGGTGACGGATCCCATCTGGCGGAAGCGGATCAGCTCCTCGCGGGTCACGCCCGGATAGCCGGTCAGATAGAGCAGCGCATAAAGCAGCATCGAGCCGTGGCCGTTGGACAGCACGAAGCGGTCGCGGTCCGGCCAGGCGGGGTTGGCGGCATCAAACTTCAGATGCCGGCTGAACAGGACGGTTGCCAGATCGGCCATGCCCATGGGCATGCCGGGATGCCCCGAAGCCGCTTTTTCGACTGCATCGATTGCGAGAAAGCGGATGGCGTTGGCAAGATCGGGGCGGGTCTGCATCATCGGGTTCAACCATCTTTGGCCCGAGCCCGGCGCTGCGGGCTGCGAGTGAAATGCGCTGGAGCGTGTCGCAGCCGGAGGGCGCCACGTCGTCGACTGGTCCGGCCCGGCGCGCTGCCGGGCCCGGGGGGCCGGTGCAACGGACGGGGGCCCTTTCCCTGGGCAAGCTCGGTCCCGCCGTCGTCAGGTCGTCCGGGGCGGATCGCGCGCCGCGGTCGCCAACCGGATAGCTTCGTGTCCCGCTGTCGGGCGGACAGGTCCGCCAGCCGGCGAAGGACTCCGGACATGGATCATCCCGGAGATCTGGGAGCACGGTTGGCGCTCAATAGGACATCCTGTGCCCGAATGCTAGCCATCATCCCGGCGCGGGCGGGAATATGGACCTGCAAAGACGCGGCGGCATTTGTGTTTGCGTCAGCCATGATCGCGGCATCCGGCGCGCGCGTGCATCACGCCGCGGGAACCTCCCTTGATTGCGGCCCGTGCAGCGGCCGCCCCGGGGGCAAGCTTCGCCCGGGCCGCGATCAGGGAAACAGATGTTCGTTATCATCTTCCCTGCGGCATGAATGTTGTGCAATATAAACGAATCACACCCCGGCCTTCGATTCAGTTGCCGCTCGGCGTTCGAAACCCGGCCCGGAACGGTGTGGTCTGTCCGAAATTCTCCGGCGCGGTCGGCCATCATCTCGCATTTGCGAAGAGTGCGCCGCGTCTATCCGATTTCCATTCTGAGGTCAGATGAAACGTCCGTTGCGGCCATTCCTGGTCGAAGTGAAGCGCACGAAGCGCTCGGGGTCGTCGTCCGCGTCGATCCTGGGGCTGCCGGAAGAGCCTGCGCCCGCGTCTGCCGGCCCGACGTCTCCGGATCAGGAGCTGATCGCCCGCGTCTTTTCCGGTGTCGGCGCGCGTGCGCCGGTGCCGGCTGCCCGTCCGTCCCGCCCTGACGAATCCGTGCCCGAGGCCCGCGGGCCGCGCATCCTGGAGAGCCTGGCGCTCGTCGAGGATCCCGACGTCGCCGACGAGGCCGCCGGGGAGCCGGAGCCCGAGGAGCAGGAGGAGCCGTTCGGCTGGGTCGTGCATCGGCGCGAAACCGGCCGGGCTGCCCGTCGTCCCCGCCCGGCCCCCGAGGGTGG
>JBBSSF010000119.1:0-8749 GCA_038242345.1 Hyphomicrobiales bacterium | reverse complement strand
CTGCCGTCAGGCCATCGGGCGCCCGGCCGGTGCGCGCCCCGGCAGCAACGCCCGCCTTCAGGAGAGCGGCCGCCCGCGGCGCATCCTCCGGCAGCCACGGCATGTCGGGCAGCGGCAGCGGACCCTTCACCGCCCCCTGGGCGATGGTGCCGATCACCCGGCCGGAAACCGCATCGGCAAAGGGCGTGCGCGGGCCGACATCGGATTTCAGGAAGCACCAGTTCGCCCTGGTGTTGAAGGTGAAGGCCTTGCAGGTTCCGTCCGCCAGACAGGCCGCTTCACAGGCCTCCCGGGTGGTGTCGCGCAGGATCAGGGAATCGAATCCCGGCAGATCGGTGCGGTCGAGGATTTCCACCCGGCGGCCGTCGGGGGACTGCTGGGCGGAGGCCGGCACGAGCCCGGCTGCCAGAACAAGGCCCGCGACGGCGGCACCGCGGAGGGCACGGAGGATGGACACCGGACTTCTCCTGACTGGTCGACGGAGCGCTCGTCCGATCATACACATCCCGCCGGCTCCCGCAGCGTCGCATCGTCGGGCATGCGCCATGGCGCGTGCAGGTGCGATTTTCGTTGCGAACGATTCCCAATCGTGGCACCCCGCGAAGGCTTTGGGGGAACGGGCTCGGTCTCCCGGGCGGCCCGGGAGGGCGCACGGGAGCGCAAACGGAAAGGATCGCCTGATGGGTCTGCGCGAGGCGCCAGTTGATCCGGCAGCGCCGGAGACGCCGCGGCTGGTCTTCGACCATGTGGGCCACGCCTTCGACGGTGTTCCTGTCCTGCGGGACATTTCCATTGCCGTGGCGGCCGCGGAGGTCGTGTGTCTGCTGGGTCCGTCCGGTTGCGGCAAGACGACGCTTCTGCGCATCGCCGCCGGCATCGAGCGGCAGACCTCCGGCCGGGTCTATGTCGACGGGGTGGAAGTCTCCGGTCCCGCGACCTTCCTGCCGCCGGAAAAGCGCTCGGTCGGTCTGGTGTTCCAGGACTACGCGCTCTTCCCCCATCTGACGGTGCGGGCCAACGTCATGTTCGGCCTCACCCATGTGCCGAAGGCCGAGGCGCGGGCGGAGGCCGAGGCGGCGATTGCCCGAGTCGGGCTCGCGCGGCACATCGACGATTATCCTCATGCGCTCTCCGGCGGCGAGATGCAGCGGGTGGCGCTCGCCCGTGCCCTCGTCAGCCGCCCGGCGGTGCTGCTTATGGACGAACCCTTCTCGGGGCTGGATGCGCGCCTGCGCGACCGGGTGCGGGACGAGACCATCGGGCTCCTCAAGGAGGCCCAGGCGACGGCCGTCGTCGTCACCCATGATCCCGAGGAAGCCATGCGGATCGGCGACCGCATCGCCCTGATGCGGGCCGGCCGCCTGATGCAGCTCGGAACGCCGGATGATCTCTATCGCCGGCCGGTGGATCTGGCCGCGGCGCGCTTCTTCTCCGATCTGACGGAAGTCTCCGGCCGCATCGTCTCCGGCCGGGCGGACGGGCCGCTCGGCTCGGTGCCCGCACCGGGCATCAGGGACGGAGTGGCGGTGGTGATTGCCGTGCGTCCCCATGGGCTGCTGCTCGGGGAGCCTGGAACCGGCGTTGCCGGCACCGTGGTGCGCCGGCGCTTTCTCGGCGAGGTGGCTCTGGTGGACGTGGCGGTACCGGGGCTCGGCCGGCCCTTCGGCGCGCGGGTGCGCGAGATCGGCCATTTTCAGGCCGGCGCGGCTGTCGGGATCACCCTCGATCCGTCCGCGACCCTGGTTTTTGCCGGGGGATGAACGTCCAGCGGGCAGGCTTCCGGATACGGCGCAACCACAGCCATTGTGAAGGCCCCGCTTGAGATTTGCCGCGCCCGATCCCACTTGCCGCGAAGGGACCGGAAAGGCTATTCGGTTCAGGACCCGCGCATTGCGGTCATGAGCCGGATTCCCGCGCCCGGACGAGGGTGGACGCGGGCTGTCCGGCAGAAGGCCGGCGCCGAGCGCCACGGTCGAGCGAGGGATGTCCGATGGGGCATCCTGGCCATGCGGATTGACGAGGAGAGCCCGGCAATGGGTCTAAGCTTCTGGCACATTCTTATTCTCGCCCTTGTGGTGGTGCTTCTTTTCGGGCGCGGCAAGATTTCCGACCTGATGGGCGATGTCGCCAAGGGGATCAAGTCGTTCAAGAAGGGGCTGGCCGACGACGAGACTCCGCCGGCGAACACGACCCCGACCATCGACCAGAAGGCCACTCCGGTCTCCATGGACAAGACCGAGGACCGGTCGAAGGCCGGCTGATACCGGCCCGACAGCCTTGGGATGGGTGTGGCCGGTGACGGGATGCCGTCGACAGCCGGTCCGCTCGATCGGCGTCGTGTGCGCCGGATGATCAGTCGTGGGCCGGGGATCATCGTCCCGGCGGAGGGTCCTCGTGTTCGAGATCGGCTGGACGGAACTGGTCGTCATCGCCGTGGTCGCGGTGCTGGTGGTGGGGCCGAAGGACCTGCCGCGCATGTTGCGCACCTTCGGGCAGTTCGTGGGCAAGGCCCGGCGCATGGCGTCGGAGTTCCAGACCCAGTTCAATGACGCCCTGAAGGAAGCGGAGCGACAGGCGGAGATGGAAGACCTGCGCAAGCAGGTCGATGCCCTGAAGACAGCCGCCACCGTGGCGGTCGATCCCATGAAGGCGGTCAAGGACGAGATCGCCAGGCTCGGTCCGACCGCCACCGCGCCGACCTCCCCGGCGCCGGTGGCATCTTCCGAGCCGGCGGCCGCTCCGCTGCCCCTCGTGCCCGCCAGCGAGCCGGCGGCGCCTGTTCCGGCGGCGCCTGCCGCTCCCGCTTCCAGTGTGGAGGAGGGGGTGACCCTGTCCGGTCCGGCAGCGCCCGCCCCGGTGGCTGACGTCGCCGCCACGACTTCCCCGACCGACGGACCCCGGAGCGCGTCATGAGCCAGGACGATATCGACGCCTCCAAGGCACCGCTCATCGAGCACATTATCGAACTGCGGTCCCGGCTGTTCAAGTCGGTGATCGCGTTCATCATAGCCTTTCTCATCTGCTTCTATTTCGCCTCCGACATCTTCAATCTGCTGGTCATTCCCTATGAGTGGGCGGCAGGGCACGAGGCGAAGATCGAGCTGATCTATACGGCGCCGCAGGAATTCCTGTTCACCCAGATCAAGCTGGCGATGTTCGGGGCCTTGTTTTTCGCCTTTCCGATCATTGCCTCGCAGCTCTACATGTTCGTGGCGCCCGGGCTCTATCGCAACGAGCGTGCAGCCTTCCGACCCTATCTGATCGCGACGCCGATCCTGTTCCTCGTCGGCGCGGCGCTGGTCTATTTCTTCGTGGTGCCGGTCGCCATGCACTTCTTCCTGTCGATGCAGCAGGAAGGGCAGCTCGGCAAGGCGTCGATCACGCTCTTGCCGCGGGTCAGCGAATATCTGTCCCTTATCATGGTGCTGATCTTCGCCTTCGGCCTCGTCTTCCAGCTGCCGGTGGTGCTCACCCTGCTGGCGCGGGCGGGTCTCATCGATGCCGTCGCGCTGCGCGCCAAGCGGCGCTATGCCATCGTGATCGCCTTTGCGGTTGCCGCCATTCTCACTCCGCCGGATCCGATCAGTCAGATCATGCTCGCGATCCCGTCCATTATTCTCTACGAGGTGTCCATCCTGGCGGTGGTCCGCATCGAGAAGAAACGGGCTGCCGCCGAGGCCGCGGCCGAAAGCTGATCGGCGTCGCATTTCCTTCTCCGGCATCCGGACCGTCCGCCCCTTGTTCGGGGCGCGCCGGATGCCCCGGCCGCCGGATGCCGTTCCGGCGGGTCCGGCCCACCCCTTCCGGGACTGGCTACCATGCTCGATATCCGCTCGATCCGTGAGGCGCCCGAGGCGCTTGATGCCGCGCTCGCCCGGCGCGGGCAGGCGCCCCGCGCCGCCGATCTGATCGCCCTCGACGATGCCCGCCGGGCGCTGATCCTGAATGTCGAGGCGCTTCAGGCTCGCCGCAATGCGGCCTCCAAGGAGATCGGCAAGGCCAAGGCCGCAAAGGACGAGGCCCGGGCCGCCGAGCTGCTCGCCGAGATGGCGACCCTGAAGGAATCCCTGCCGGCCGAGGAAGTGCGCCTGCGCGAGGCCGAGAAGGCGCTCGCCGAGGCGCTGTCGACGGTGCCCAATGCGCCGCTGCCGGGCGTGCCCGATGGCGCCGACGAGCGCGACAATGTCGAATATGGGGCGCCGCGCGGCGTGAAGCCGGTGTTCGACTTCCAGCCGAAGGAGCATTTCGAGATCGGCGAGGCCTGGGGTCTCATGGATTTCGAACGGGCGGCGAAGCTGTCCGGCGCGCGCTTCGTGGTGCTGAAGGGCAAGCTCGCCCGGCTTGAGCGGGCTTTGGCCCAGTTCATGCTGGATCTTCACACCGGTCCGCATGGCTACGAGGAAGTGTCGCCGCCGGTCCTGGTGCGCGACGCCGCCCTGTTCGGCACCGGCCAGCTGCCGAAATTCGGCGAGGACCTGTTCCGCACCACCCTCGATCACTGGCTGATCCCGACGGCCGAGGTGCCGCTCACCAATCTGGTGGCCGGCGAGATCCTCGACGAGGCCATCCTGCCGATCCGGGTGACGGCGCTCACCCACTGCTTCCGCTCGGAGGCCGGGTCGGCCGGCCGGGACGTGCGCGGCATGCTGCGCCAGCATCAGTTCCAGAAGGTGGAGCTGGTCTCCATCACCACGCCGGACCAGTCGATCGCCGAGCACGAGCGCATGCTCGCCTGTGCCGAGGAAGTGCTGAAGCAGCTCGGCCTTCACTATCGCGTCGTGACGCTGTGCACCGGAGACATGGGCTTCACCTCCCAGAAGACCTATGACATCGAGGTCTGGCTGCCGGGGCAGAATACCTTCCGCGAGATCTCGTCCTGTTCGGTGTGCGGTGACTTCCAGGCGCGCCGGATGGAGGCGCGCTATCGTCCGGAAGGTGGCAAGGGCACGCGCTTCGTGCACACCCTCAATGGCTCGGGCGTGGCTGTCGGTCGGGCGCTCATTGCGGTCATCGAGAATTATCAGACGGCCGATGGCAGCGTCATCGTTCCGGAGGTGCTGCGCCGCTATACGGGGTTCGACTCGATCAGCAAGGCCGACGTCGAGCGGATCTGAGGCAGCCCCCATCCGGGGCAGGGCGAATGACAGGCGGGCAGGTGCGATGCGCCTGCCCGGCGGATTTCCGGAATGGATAGGGCGATGCGGATCCTGATTACCAATGATGACGGCATTCACGCGGACGGTCTCAGGACGCTGGAGCGGATCGCCCGGGCGCTGTCGGATGATGTGTGGGTGATCGCGCCCGAGACCGACCAGAGCGGCGCCTCCCATTCCCTGACCCTCAGCCTGCCGCTGCGTGTCCGTCCGGTTGCCGACAAGACCTATGCCGTGCGCGGTACCCCGACCGACTGTGTCATCATGGGGGTGCGCCACATCCTCGATCGCGCGCCGGATCTGGTGCTCTCCGGCGTCAATCGCGGCCAGAATCTCGGCGACGACGTGACCTATTCCGGCACGGTGGCCGGCGCCATGGAAGGGACGCTCCTCGGCATCCGCTCCATCGCCTTCAGCCAGTGTTTCTCCAAGGAAACCCGCGACGCCCCCCATTATGCCACCGGCGAGGCGCTCGCTCCCGACCTCGTGCGCCGGCTTCTCGCCATCGACACGCCGGCGGGCACGCTGCTCAACGTCAACTTCCCCGACCGTCCGGCGGAGGGCGTGCGCGGCGTGAAGGTGACCCGGCAGGGCCGGCGCAATCCGGATCTGGTCGAGATCGAGCCGCGCGAGGATGGCCGGGGCATTCCGTACTACTGGATCGCCTTCAGGCGGGCGCCCTACGAGTTCGAGCCCGAGACGGATCTCAAGGCCGTTGCCGATGGCTTCATCTCGGTGACGCCGCTGCGTCTCGACCTGACGTCCGATGCCTTCCTCGACCGGCTGTCGGGCGCGCTCGCCTGATATCGGAGGGTCTTGAACGGGCTCCTTTCGCCTCAGGCGTGCGGGTGCGGCCCGCACCTTGCGCGCCCGGGACGATACCAGGCCCACGAAGTGCTGACCGCACCGCGCGCCTGAAGAGCAGCGGATTTCTCATATGCTCCAATGGCACGAGAAATCCGCATCGGAATACCAAAGAGTCCTCTTCGAGGATCTTTGGTATGAGCAGGCTCCTTACCGATCGTTCATTCTTTCGCGGCAGTCTGTTAACCACCCCCCGGCCAGTCGAATCGGCGCCGGGGCGGTCAGCCGGCCGGAGACTTCCCGGTCGGCCGCCCTTGGCGGGAAAGCGGCTTTCCGGGAGTGACGATGTTCCACGAACGTCAGGGCTTTGATGACGGGGACGCGCTTGCGTCCGAACGGGTGGCACTGGCCGGGCTGATCCTGGCGCTGCGGACCCGCGGGATCCGCGACCGGCGCATTCTGTCGGCGATCGAACTCATTCCCCGCCGCCTGTTCCTGCCGGTGCACCAGCATGGTGCGGCCTATGAGGACCGGGCGCTGCCCATCGAATATGGCCAGCTCATTGCCCAGCCGTCGATGGTTGCCCGCATCGCCGAGGCGCTGGGCCCCGATCCGGGCTGGCGCATCCTGGAGGTGGGCACCGGATCCGGCTATCAGGCCGCGGTGCTGTCGCGCCTCTTCGGCCAGATCTACACCCTTGAACGCTACCGCTCCCTGGTGACGCTGGCGGCCGACCGGTTCACCACCCTGCGCCTTGGCAATGCCTATGTGCGTCAGGGCGATGGCCTCGAAGGCTGGTCGGAGAAGGCCCCCTTCGATGCGGTCGTGGTCAACGGCTCCATGCCCTATATTCCGATGAGCCTCATCGGCATGCTGCGTACGGGCGGGCAGATGATTATCGCGCTTGGCCCCTCGGTCGGTCGGCAGAAGCTGGTGCGGGCGGTGCGGACGGCCAATGGCATCGAGGAGACCGTTCTCGGCACGGTCCGCATGGTGCCGATCGTTCACGGCACGGCAGATCGCCTGTGAGTGTGCCGCATCCTGTCTGGCGGGCGATGACCGGGGCGGACCTGGACGTTGCCAATCGCATCGCCGTCGTCGTGCATCCCGGATATCCGGAACGACCCGAGGTGATGGCGGAGCGGCTGCGGCTGTTTCCGGCCGGCTGCCTCGTCGCGGTTGATCCGGCCGATGGGACGGTGGTCGGCTATGCGGTCGCCCATCCGGCCCGGCCTGGCCAGCCGCCGGCTCTCGACAGCCTGCTGGACCGGCTGGACGGCGGCGAGACCTGCCTGCATCTTCATGACATTGCCCTGTTGCCGCAAGCGCGCCGGGGCGGGCTCGGAGCGCGGGCGGTGCGCCGGCTGGTGGCCGCGGCCCGGGAAGGCGGCCTGACGCAGATCTCCCTCGTGGCAGTCGGCGATGCGGCGCCCTACTGGGAGCGTCTGGGCTTTCGCGATGCACCGACCGCCGGTGATGGCGGGGCGCTCGCGAGCTATGGCGCGGCGGCCCGCTACATGACGGCCGCGACCGAGGCCGTGGCCGCGCGGCTCTGAGTAGAGCCATCCTGTGGATCCCGCTACCAGCGCGATCAAGAAGACAGCTTTCGACATCCTCTTAATCCTTCGGAAACCTCGTTGGCGTCTAATCGGGACACTTCGGGATTTGGTTTGAGGAAGGCGAGCTGGAGCCGATGCGCAGAACTGTTCCATCGATCCGTGCGCGAACCCTGAGCGGGATCGCCCTCCTGACGGTGCTGTCGAGTGTCACGGCCGGGTGCAGCGGGGACATGTCCCGCTTCACGTCGGGGTCGATCTTCGACATCGGCTCGAAGCCGAAGCAGCAGGTCGCCCGGACGGACGACGTGGCGATCACCGGCTCCCTGCCGGCCGCGCCCGTCTCCTCGGGCCTGCTGCCGCCGCCGTCCAGCACTCCGGTCGCGGCTGCGGCTCCGGCCGCTGCGACGACCCTCAACAGCGCGGCGTCCTATGCCAGCGAGACTGCCGAGGCTGCGGCGGCTCCGGTGGCCAATGCGGCCGTGCAGTACAAGAACTGGTCGTCGGCGGGTGGCACCCTGGTCACTGTCGGTCCGGGTGAGACGGCGGCAGCCATCGGTCGCCGCTATGGCATCCCCGAGGACGCGATTCTGGCGACCAATCGCCTGTCGTCGGCCTCCCAGGTCCAGCCGGGCAGCCAGATCGTCATTCCGACCTATGTCTATGGCCAGCCGGCCAAGGGCGTGGCGGCCGCGACCGCGCCGACCCTTTCGACGCCGACCCTTGCCACGCCGACCCTGACCGCGCCCACCGGCGCCCAGGCCGGTACGCTCGGCACCATGCCGGCGTCGGCAGCTGCTGCGGCGTCCCAGCCGGTGAAGGCGGCCAAGACGGCGGCGGCGCCCTATGTGGTGAAGAGTGGTGACAGCCTGCGTGGCGTCGCCAAGCGCAATGGCCTCTCCTACAAGGAGCTGGCGGCGGCCAACGGCCTCGATCCCAATTCCGAGCTGAAGATCGGTCAGAAGATCGTGGTTCCGGGGGCTCAGGCGGTCTCGGCGGCAGCGCCGGTGGCGATGGCCGGTCCGGGCGCGCCGCCGGCCAAGCTGGGCGTGCCCCAGGCGAAGGTGGCGCCGCCTGCCAGCACCCTGCAGGCGCAGGCGGCCGCGACGTCCGAGGTCGCCCCCCCCGGTCGCGCCGGTCGAGACCGTTCCCATGGCTGCCAAGAAGGCGCAGCCGACCCAGGTGGCGGCCCTGCCGGCGCAGATGTCCGATGCCGGATCGGCGGTGCAGAGCGCG
>JBBSSF010000118.1:0-8835 GCA_038242345.1 Hyphomicrobiales bacterium | reverse complement strand
ATGCTCCGCCCGGGGCGGCCGCCGAAGCCACCGCCTTCAACCCCCCCGCCCCGGCGACGGCGGGGGAGCCCCCCCAGCCGCTCGGCAGCCTGCCGGGTTCCGTTGCGGGGCTGCCCGCTGCCGACGATCCCGCTGGCCCCTACGGGCAGGACGCCGGCGTCGGCCAGCCCCTCGACCTGACCTCGCTCACCCGCGGTGCCGCCAAGCCCGAGCGTCTGGCGCCCGATCCCGCCGCCGCCCCGGCGGCCGCCGCAACCGTCGCCGCCGCGCCGTCGGCAGCCGGCGCCGGCACCGCGCGCTCGGCCTATGACGCCGCCTATTCCAGCATGATGCGGGGCGACTATGCGGCCGCCGAAACGGGCTTCCGCGCCTTCCTCGCCAGCTATCCGCGCGACCGGCTGGCCCCGGATGCCCAGTACTGGCTGGGCGAGGCGCTCTATGCCCAGACCCGTTACCGCGATGCGGCCGACGCCTTCCTGAAGAGCTATTCCGACAATCCGGAAACTGCCAAGGCGCCGGACAGCCTGCTGAAGCTCGGCCTCTCCCTCGAAGGGCTGGGCGAGAAGGAGGCGGCCTGCACCACCTTCGGCGAGCTGCTGGCCAAATATCCCAAGGCCCCGCGCACCCTGCGCGACCGGGCGCGCAGCGAGATGCAGTCGGCCGGCTGCGCCTGATCCGGCGCCAGAGCATTTCCCGTTCGCTCCGGCTCCCGGAAAATGATCCCGGCTATTTTTTCTTTCCGCGCTCCGGTACCCGCATGGCCTGGAAATTAACCCGCGCGCCTGAAGGACAGCGGATTTCTCATATGCCCCAAGGACATGAGAAATCCGCATCGGAATACCAAAGAGTCCTTTTCAAGGATCTTTGGTATCATATGCTCCAGCCGCATGGGAAATCCCCATCGCAATAGCTGAAGAGTTCCTTTCAAGGAGCTCTGGTATGACCGGCAGAACTTCCCGGATCCGGTCCGGCCTGCCCTTCGCCTGAAAGTGTCCTGACCCAGACGGCCTGATGTCCGCTCTCCCTGTTTCCGATACCGAACTGCCGGCGCTTCTCGACGGGCTCGCCGGATCCTCCGGTCTGGCGCTCGCGGTCTCCGGCGGCGCCGATTCCCTCGGCCTTCTGGCCCTCGTCACCCGCTGGCGCGCCTCCCGGGCAGCGCCGCCCCGGGCTGTCGTGCTGACCGTCGATCATGGCCTGCGGCCCGAGGCGAGCGCGGAAGCCGCCTTCGTCGGCGCCATGGCGGCCCGCTGCGGCCTCCCCCATGAAACCCTTGTCTGGGACGGCGAGAAGCCGGTGGCCGATCTCCAGTCGGCGGCACGGGCGGCGCGCTACCGGCTGCTTGGCGCCCGCGCCGCCGCGCTCGGCTGCGACCGGCTGCTGGTCGCCCATACCCTCGACGATCAGTCCGAGACGCTCTTGATGCGGCTTGGCCGCGGCAGCGGGCTCTATGGTCTGGCGGCCATGCGGCCGCGCCGGATCGCCGACGGGGTGATGCTGGAGCGCCCCCTCATCGGCCTCCCGCGGGCGCGCCTCGTCGCCAGCCTCGATGCCCTCGGCTGGTCCTGGGTCGAGGATCCGTCCAATCAGGACCGCCATTATGCCCGGGTGCGCATCCGCCAGCTCATGAGCGCGCTGGCCGCCGAAGGGCTGACGGCGGACCGTCTGGCCGGCACCGCCCGGCGCCTGCGCCGCGCCGCCGACGTGCTCGACCGTCTGGTGGCGGCCCTCGCGGCCGATGCCCTCGTGCTGCACCATGAGGCCATTGCCGAACTGCGGGTCCCCGCCCTGGGGGTGGCGGATCCGGAAATCGCCCTGCGGCTGGTCTCGCGGCTGCTGCGTCATGTCGGGGCGACGGATTATGGGCCGCGGCTGGAGTCCCTGGAGGCGGCCGTTGCGGCCGTTCTGGCGGGCGATGCCCGGCGCACCCTCAATGGTGTGGTGCTCGACCGGCGTGGCCCGCGGCTGTGGCTCTATCGCGAGGCCGGGCGCGCGGGCCTGCCGGTCGTCCCGCTCACCCCCGGCGCCCCCGTCCTGTGGGACGACCGCTTCCGCATCAGCCTTGCGGAGGCGGCACCGGAACCGCTGTGGATCGGCCCCCTCGGTGCCTGGCCGCGTCGGGCGATCGGCTTCGATCCGCGGCGGCTGTCGGCCAGTGACCTGCCCGTGGAAGCGCGCGACACGCTGCCCGCGATTGCCACACAAGACAGCGTTGTCGCAGTCCATGGCCTGACCGCGCTGCCGCCGGGCATGACGATCCATCGTGCCGAGCGCTTCGATCCGGCCCGGGACGACTGATGCGACAGGCCGGAGCCGCGGAACAACATTGATTCTGATCGGCGCTTCACAAGCGCGGCACCGCCGAATTATTCACGATGCCGCGCTTCACATCCCGGGGTCCGCATCCTATCTTCCAGCCATCGGGGGCGATCCGTGAGGACCGCCTCCCTGTCCGTTCGTGGTGTCGCGGTCTTGTCCCCGCGCCGCTCTATCGGGTGTTCCTGCCCGGTTCGCCCCAAGGATCCGCGATGAACAACACGTTCCGCAACTTTGCCCTGTGGGCGATCATCGGCCTGCTCCTGATCGCGCTGTTCCAGTTGTTCCAGAATCCGGGACAGCGCTCGGGCGCCACCGAGATCCCCTTCTCCCAGTTCCTGTCGGAAGTCGATCAGGGCAATGTCCGCTCGGTCGTCATCACCGACCAGCAGATCTCCGGCACCTTCTCGCGCGGCGGCCAGTTCCAGACCTACGCGCCGCGCATGACCGATTTCGTGAGCCGGCTCGAAGCCAAGGACGTGACTATCACGGCCAAGCCGCCGAGCGATGGCCCGTCGCTGATCGGCGCGCTGCTCAACTGGTTCCCGATGCTCCTCGTCCTCGGCATCTGGCTGTTCGTCATGCGCCAGATGCAGGGCGGCGCCGGCGGCAAGGCCATGGGCTTCGGCAAGTCCAAGGCCAAGCTTTTGACGGAAGCCCACGGCCGCGTCACCTTCGACGACGTCGCCGGTGTCGACGAGGCCAAGGAAGATCTTCAGGAGATCGTGGAATTCCTGCGCGATCCGCAGAAGTTCCAGCGCCTCGGCGGCCGCATCCCGCGCGGCGTGCTGCTCGTCGGCCCCCCCGGCACCGGCAAGACCCTGATCGCCAAGGCGGTCGCGGGCGAAGCCAACGTGCCCTTCTTCACCATCTCCGGTTCGGACTTCGTGGAAATGTTCGTCGGCGTGGGTGCCTCGCGCGTCCGCGACATGTTCGAGCAGGCCAAGAAGAACGCCCCGTGCATCATCTTCATCGATGAAATCGACGCCGTCGGCCGGCATCGTGGCGCGGGCCTCGGCGGTGGCAATGACGAGCGCGAGCAGACCCTCAACCAGCTCCTCGTCGAGATGGACGGCTTCGAGGCCAATGAGGGCATCATCATCATCGCCGCCACCAACCGGCCCGATGTGCTTGATCCCGCCCTGCTGCGCCCCGGCCGCTTCGACCGCCAGATCGTCGTCCCGAACCCGGACGTCATCGGCCGCGAGCGCATCCTGAAGGTCCATTCGCGCAAGGTGCCGCTGGCGCCCGACGTGAACCTGAAGGTGCTCGCCCGTGGCACCCCCGGCTTCTCCGGCGCCGACCTGATGAACCTCGTCAACGAGGCTGCCCTCCTCGCCGCCCGCCGCGGCAAGCGCCTGGTCACCAACCAGGAGTTCGAGGACGCCAAGGACAAGGTCATGATGGGTGCCGAGCGCCGCACCCTCGTCATGACCGAGGAAGAGAAGCGCCTCACCGCCTATCATGAGGCCGGCCATGCCATCGTCGGCCTGCACATGCCGCAGCATGATCCGCTCCACAAGGTGACGATCATCCCGCGCGGCCGTGCCCTCGGCGTGACCATGAACCTGCCGGAGCGCGACCGGCTGTCCTACACCCGCCAGTTCTGCATCTCGCGGCTGGCCTCGGTGTTCGGCGGCCGCGAGGCGGAGCTGCTGATCTTCGGCCCGGACAACGTCACCAACGGCGCCACCGGCGACATCCAGCAGGCGACCCGTCTGGCCCGGGCCATGGTCATGGAATGGGGCATGTCGGAAAAGCTCGGCCGGGTGCGCTACCAGGGCAACGAGCAGGAGCTGTTCCTCGGTCATTCGGTCAGCCAGACCACCAACATCTCCGAGGAAACCGCCCAGCTCATCGACAGCGAAATCCGCGCCCTCATCGAGGGCGGCGAGCAGACCGCGCGCCGCATCCTCACCGAGCATGTGGACGAGCTGCACATCCTGGCCAAGGCCCTACTCGAATATGAGACCCTCTCCGGCGACGAGATCCGCGACCTGCTCGCGGGCAAGAAGCCGGTGCGGGACTCCCTCGACGATACCAACAACCCGCCCCGCTCCTCCGCCGTGCCCTCCGCCGGTGGCTCCAAGCCCGGCGGCTCCGATATCGGCCTGAACCCGCAGCCGCAGGCCTGAAACTCGGGATCATGAAATGAAGAAGCCCCCGTCGGAGAAGATCCGGCGGGGGCTTTTTCGTGTGGCACCGTCTTTTGGGGGCGTTGCCCCCAATCCCCCCGGGAGGCACAGCCTCCCGAACCCTCCAGTTTTCTCTCAGGGAAAGAAAGGAGAGAGGGTTCGGGGGGCGATCAGGCCGCGGCGGTGGCCGGGGTCTCGACGGGGTGGAAGGCGTACATGTCCATCATCAGCGCGCCATAGTCCGGCGAGGAGTGCATCAGCTCGCCCTTCGCCCCGGCGCCGGCGGCGCCGAGCGCCACGAAGAAGGGCAGGAAATGTTCATCCGTCGGATGGTTCTCGACGGCGACCGGCGCCTTCTTGCGATAGTTGACGAGGTCGTCCACCGCCCCTTTCTGCACCTTCTCGTTCACCCAGTCGGAGAAGGACTTCACCCACGGCAGCACCGGTGCGCGCAGCTGGCGCATGCCGCCGGGACCGCGGAAGATCTCGTGCAGATTATGGGTGAGCGAGCCCGAGCCGATGACGAGAATATTCTCCGCCGGCAGGCTGGAGAGCGCCTTGCCGAGGGCCAGATGATGGGCCGGCCCGGCCGCCGGCTGCACGGAAATCTGCACCACCGGAATGTCGGCGGCGGGATAGGCGAGCTTCAGCGGGATCCAGGTGCCATGGTCATAGCCGCGTTCGGGCGCGATGCCGACCGCAAGCCCCGCGGCATGGATGAGGCCGGCCACCTTGGTGGCCAGCACCGGATCGCCCGGAGCGTCATAGACCATCTCGTAGAGCGGCCGCGGGAAGCCGCCAAAGTCATAGATCATGCCCGGATCCTCGTCGCCGACGACGATGGGCCGCCCGGTATAGAAATGGGCCGAGGCAATCACGATGGCATCGGGCTTGGGGAAGTGCGCGGCGAGATGCTCCAGAAAGGTGCGCGCAGGGCTCTGGTCCAGCGCCAGCATCGGCGAACCATGGGAGAGAAACAGGGTCGGCAGCATGGGGGACCTCGGAGAACACGGGAAATGGCGCCGGATCTCACGGAGAGGCACGGCGGGATGATCCACAGATAGGCCGGGACGCCCCTGAACGAAAGAGCCGGAAACAGGACGGTTCGTTCAATATTGATGAACAGACTCTCAGCCCGGACGGGGAGCGAACAGGATCACCGCGGCGCCGAGCACGGCGAGGCCCGCCCCCAGCAGATCGAACCGGTCCGGCCGCTGCCCTTCCACCAGCACGAGCCAGGCGAGCGAGGCCGCCACATAGATCCCGCCATAGGCGGCATAGGAGCGGCCGGCAAAATCCGCCGGCGAGAAGGTGAGCGCCCAGGCGAACAGGCCGAGGCTGACGGCCCCCGGGATCAGCCACAGCGCCGAGCGGCCGGCCCGCACCACCTGCCAGACGGCAAAGCAGCCGGCGATTTCGGCAAGTGCCGCCAGCACGAAGATCAAGATCGTGACGGTACCCGCCATTGCCCCTGCCCGTCTCGCGCGGCCCCTGTCGGAGCGAGCGCACCATCCGTCCTCATCCTACCGGATCGCGGCGGCCCGGAAAGCGCCCGATGATGGCAAGGCCGGCAAAAAAGAACCCGGGCGCCGCAGCGCCCGGGTCCCGGATGTCGTCATTCAAACCTGATCTCGCCTGACGTCAGGCCAGCGCCGCGCTTTATACCAGCCGCACGAAGTGCTGACCGCACCGTGCGCCTGAAGGGCAGCAGATTTCTCATATGCCCCAAGGACATGAGAAATCTGCATCGGAATACCAAAGAGTCCTCTTCGAGGATCTTTGGTATTACTCGGCCGCCACAACAGGGGCCGGATAGCCGCGTTCCAGCCGTTCCTTCTTCAGGTTCTCGGCCACCAGGAAAGCCAGCTCGATGGACTGGTCGGCATTGAGCCGCGGGTCGCAATGGGTGTGGTAGCGATCCGACAGGTTCTCGGCGGTGATCGCCCGGGCGCCACCGGTGCACTCGGTGACATTGCGGCCGGTCATCTCGATGTGGATGCCGCCGGAATGGGTGCCTTCCGCGCGGTGGACGGCGAAGAAGGTCTCCACCTCGCGCAGCACCCGCTCGAACGGCCGGGTCTTGTAGCCGTTCACCGAGATGGTGTTGCCGTGCATGGGATCGCACGACCACACCACGGTGCGGCCTTCCCGCTTCACCCGGCGCACCAGGGCCGGCAGATGGTCCATGACCTTGTCGGCGCCGAAGCGGGCGATCAGGGTCAGACGGCCCGGCTCGTCATCCGGATTGAGGATGTCGATGAGGCGCATCAGGCCGTCCGGATCCATGGACGGACCACACTTCAGGCCGATCGGGTTCTTCACGCCGCGGAAGAATTCCACATGGGCATGGTCCGGCTGGCGGGTACGGTCGCCGATCCAGATCATGTGACCGGAGGTGGCATACCAGTCGCCGGTGGTGGAATCGATCCGGGTCAGCGCCTGCTCGTAACCGAGCAGCAGCGCCTCATGGCTGGTGTAGAGGTCCGTCGAGCGCAGCTGCGGCGTGGTGTCCGAATCGATGCCGCAGGCGCGCATGAACGCCATGGACTCCGAGATCCGGTCGGCCAGCTCGCGATAGCGATGGCTCTGGGGGCTGTCCTTGACGAAGCCCAGCATCCACTGGTGCACATTCTCCAGGCTGGCATAGCCACCCTGGGCGAAGGCGCGCAGCAGGTTGAGGGTCGCCGCCGACTGCCGGTAGGCCGCTTCCATCCGGTTCGGATCGGGAATGCGGGATTCCGGCGTGAAGGCGATGTCGTTGACGATGTCGCCGCGATAGCTCGGCAGCTCGACGCCGTTGATCTTCTCCATCGGCGCGGAGCGCGGCTTGGCGAACTGGCCGGCGATGCGGCCGACCTTCACCACCGGCTGGGCCGCCGCATAGGTCAGCACCACCGCCATCTGGAGGAAGACGCGGAAGAAATCGCGGATGTTGTCGGGATGATGCTCGGCGAAGGACTCGGCACAGTCACCGCCCTGGAGAAGGAACCCCTCCCCGATGGCCACCTTGCCCAGCGCCCGCTTCAGCTTGCGCGCCTCGCCGGCAAAAACGAGCGGCGGATAGGTCGCAAGCCGACCTTCAACGGCTGCCAGGGCGTCCTGATCCGGATAGTCCGGCACCTGCACGATCGGCTTTCCCCGCCAGGAAGCGGGGCTCCAACCCGAGGTGCGCTCGCTCGTCGTGCTCATGGCTCATCCTCCCGGGCATCCCGCCCGGCCTTATTATAAAGTGTAACGCGCGCTTTCGCGTCTCGCGCCTCCGTATTTCGGAGCCGGTTATATAGCGATGCCGGCTCCGTTTCGCCAGTCTCGCCCGGCTGATCGGCGCGAAAACGCAGCGGGCGCGCGTTCCGGATCGTTCATATATGTCGCCGTCCGCCCGCGCTGCGCCATCAGCGCGAGATCACTCGGCGGCAGCCTGGCGACGGTGGCGCAGGCTCGGCGTGCGCAGGGTCACCAGCTCCTCGGCCGCCGTCGGATGCACGGCAACCGTCTGGTCGAACTGGGCCTTGGTCGCCCCCATGCCGACGGCGATGCCGAGAAGCTGGATCATCTCGCCGGCATCGGCGCCAAGAAGATGCACGCCCAGCACCCGGTCGGTCTCGGCATCGACCAGGATCTTCATGAAGGTGCGTTCCGCCCGCCCGGACAGGGTGTGATACATGGCGCGGAAATCGGTCTTGTAGACATCCACATTGGGATAGCGCTCGACGGCCTGCTCTTCCGAGAGCCCCACCGTGCCGATTTCCGGCTGGCAGAACACGGCCGTCGGGATGCCGGCATGGTTGACCGTCACCGGCCGGCCGCCGAACACCGTGTCGGCAAAGGCATGGCCCTCGCGGATGGCGACCGGCGTCAGGTTCACCCGGTTGGTGACGTCGCCGACGGCATAGATGCCCTCGACCCCGGTGAAGGACTGCGCGTCCACGGCGATCGCCCCGTCGGCCCGGGGCGCGAGACCGACGGTCTCCAGCCCGAGGCCGGCCGTATAGGGCCGCCGGCCGGTGGCGAGGAAAACGGCATCGGTGGCAATCACCCGGCCCGTCTTCGTCGTCACCGACAGGGCACCGTCCGAGCGGGTGATTTCCGCCGGCAGATCCTTGTCGGCGAAGATGACGCCCTTCTTCTCCATCCCGGCGCGCAGATGGCCGGCCAGCTCGCGGTCGAAGCCGCGGAGAATCTGGTCGGAGCGGTGCATCACCGTCGTCTCGGCCCCCAGACCGTTGAAGATGCCGGCAAATTCCAGGGCGATATAGCCGGCGCCGACCACGATCACCCGTTTCGGCATCTCCGGCAGGTCGAACACCTCATTGGAGGTGATGGCCAGCTCGCCGCCCTTGAGGTCCGGCAGGCGGACCGGCTGGCCGCCGGTGGCACTCAGGAT
>JBBSSF010000117.1:0-8910 GCA_038242345.1 Hyphomicrobiales bacterium | reverse complement strand
GGCGCAGGCCCTCGGGCGCGGGCGCCGGGCCGCTAGCCGCGGCAACGGCCGGGGCGGCCACCGCCGGCGCATAGGCGTAGCTCACCTCCGAGCGCGCCGCCACGCCGCCATCGGCGCGGATCTGGTCGACGCGCACGGCATGATCGCCGGCCATCAGCGCCATTGACGCCGTCAGGGCGAAATTGCCATCGGCATCGGCCGTTGCCGTGCCGATGAGGGCGTCGTCCACATAGATCCGCACCGTCTGCCCCGGCGCGGCCTTGCCGGAGACCGACACGCGGTCCGGCTCCGCCTCGACCGCGCGGACGAGCACGGTGGCGCCATCCAGGGCATCCCCCGGCTGCTGCAGCACCCGGGTGGGCGCTTCCGGATCGGCCAGCGCCACGACAGGCTGCTGGGTCCGGTCGGCCGAGACGATGACCGTCACATGCTCGTCCGACATCAGCTCCGCGCCATCGGGCGCCCGGGCCCTGAGCGACAGGTCATGGTCGCCGGGGGACAGGGAGGTCGTGCTGGCAATGGCAAAGCCGCCCTCGGCATTGGTCGCCTCGGTGTCGGCCGGGGCGCCGTCGATGAGCAGGGTGACGGTGACGGAGGGATCCGCCCGGCCGGCGATCACATAGGCGCCGTCGGGCTCCACCCGCACCACATCGAAGCTCGGCCGGGTCTTCAGGGCCGCTTCGGCCGGCGCCGGGGCGCTGGCCAGGGGCGCTGCCGGTTCGGCCGGTGCCACGCTGACAGGGGCCGGCACCGGGGGCGCCGCCGTCTTCTCCCAGGGGCGGAAGCCTACCGCGAGCACGATGGCCATTGCGAAGGGAAGGGAGAGGACAATCGAATCCTGATAACGGAATCCCATCGCGGTGCGAACCTGCCTGCTTGCTGTCCGGCCCGGCTTCCTGTCGGGAGGGAAAAGGCCGCCGGACGTCTTTGAACTGTACGAGTATCGCGCGGAAATTCCTAACAGTTCGGCAACGACCGGTCGCTTGCGTGGTGCTGTCGCACCAGGGATTTGCGGACACCCATTCTGGCCGCGGGGCGGCCGCTGCTTGCAGGGCCTGCGCGCTTTCCCTCGGCACGTGGTTGAACCGGACGCCGATCCAGTCCAGAAACCATCACGGTCTGCCGGCGCCCGTCCTGGAATCGCCCGCGGGACCCCTCGCCTTTTGGCCCGTCCGTCCAACTGCGCCGCTTGCCCGAAGAAGCGCCGACGGATCCGGGCATCCCCCGTTCCTGCTGCCCCCAAGGGAGTGCCCCCGATGGACGTGCGCGCTGCTGTCGCCTTCGAGGCGAAGAAGCCCCTCGAAATCACCACCGTCCAGCTGGAAGGCCCGAAGGCCTTCGAGGTCCTCGTCGAGATCAAGGCGACGGGCGTGTGCCACACCGACGCCTACACCCTCTCGGGTCTCGATTCCGAAGGCATCTTCCCGTGCATCCTCGGCCATGAGGGCGCGGGCGTGGTCGTCGATGTCGGCCCGGGCGTTACCTCGGTGAAGAGGGGCGATCATGTGATCCCGCTCTACACCCCCGAGTGCCGCGCCTGCGAATACTGCCTGTCCCAGAAGACCAATCTCTGCATCACGCTGCGTGCGACCCAGGGCAAGGGCGTGATGCCCGATGGCACCTCGCGCTTCCGCTGCGAGGGCCGCGACGTGTTCCACTACATGGGCACCTCGACCTTCGCCAACTACACGGTACTGCCGGAAATCGCCGTCGCCAAGATCCGTGAAGACGCGCCCTTCGAGAAGGTGTGCTACATTGGCTGCGGCGTGACCACCGGCATCGGCGCGGTCATCAACACGGCCAAGGCGGAAGTCGGCTGCCGCGCCATCGTGTTCGGCCTCGGCGGCATCGGCCTCAACGTCATCCAGGGCCTCCGGATGATCGGGGCCGACCAGATCGTCGGCGTCGACATCAACAACGACAAGAAGGCGTGGGGCGAGCGCTTCGGCATGACCCACTTCGTCAATCCGCTGGAAGTGGAAGGCGATCTCGTCCCCTATCTGGTCAGCCTGACCAAGGGCGGCGCCGACTACACCTTCGACTGCACCGGCAATGTGCAGGTGATGCGTCAGGCGCTGGAAGCCTGCCACCGCGGCTGGGGCGAGAGCGTCATCATCGGCGTGGCGCCGTCGGGCACCGAGATCTCCACCCGTCCGTTCCAGCTTGTCACCGGCCGCACCTGGAAGGGCACGGCCTTCGGCGGCGCCCGCGGCCGCACCGACGTGCCGAAGATCGTCGACTGGTACATGGACGGCAAGATCGAGATCGACCCGATGATTACCCACGTGATGCCGCTGGAGAAGATCAACGAGGCCTTCGACCTCATGCACCATGGCGAGTCCATCCGCTCGGTGGTGACTTTCTGAGACCAGGCACGCAAGAGCCGACCGCCTCCCCGCGCCTGAAACGGATTTCTCATATGCTCCAGAAGCATGAGAGATCCGCAGCGGAATACCAGGGATCCCTCTCAAGGACCTTTGGCATGATCCAGCCGGCGCGGCCCCTCCGGGGCCGGTCACCCGATCCGATCTGACGGCCGGGCGGCTTCCGCCCGGCCTTTCCCCATTCCGGAGGACCCGCATGCGCACGCTCGACACCCTCGAAACCCATGCCTCCTTCGGAGGCGTCCAGGGCGTCTATCGCCATCGCTCCGAGATCACCGGCACGGACATGACCTTCGCCGTGTTCGTGCCGCCCCGGGCGGCGCATGGCCCCTGCCCGGTCGTCACCTATCTGTCCGGCCTCACCTGCACTCCTGCCAATGTCATGGAAAAGGGCGAGTACCGGAAGGCGGCGGCCGAGCTGGGTCTCATCGTCGTCTGCCCGGATACTTCGCCGCGCGGGGCCGATGTCGCCGATGACGCCGCCTATGATCTGGGCCAGGGCGCCGGCTTCTATGTGGATGCCACCGAGGCGCCCTTCGCGCCGCATTTCCGCATGGAGAGCTACATCGTCTCCGAGCTGCCGGCTCTGGTGGCGGAGCATTTTCCGGTCGCCCCCGGCCGCGCCGGTCTCTTCGGCCATTCCATGGGCGGCCATGGGGCGCTGACGCTGGCACTGCGGCATCCGGGCCACTGGCGCTCGGTCTCCGCCTTTGCGCCCATCGTGGCGCCGGGGGTGGTGCCCTGGGGCGTGAAGGCCTTTTCCGCCTATCTCGGCACCGATCCCGCGCTCTGGCGCGGCCATGATGCGGTGGCGCTGATTGCCGACGGGAAACGGGTGGACGAGCTGCTCGTCGACATCGGCACGGCCGACCCCTTCCTGGAGCGGGAGCTGCGGCCGGAGCTGCTGGAAAATGCCTGCGCGGCCGCCGGCATTCCGCTGACGCTGAACCGCCGCGCCGGCTACGACCACTCCTATTATTTCATCTCGACCTTCATGGCCGATCATCTGGCCTGGCACGCCGCCCGCCTGGCGGCGTGAGTCGGGTGCACGGGGAGCACAGCGTGCGCCTGTGCGGTCATCGGACTGAAAAACGGGAGGGTTCGGGAGGCGTCAGGCCTCCCGGACGGGGGATCGGGGGCAGTCGCCCCGGAACGCCGGTTCAGACCGCCGGCGGCGGCTGGCAGACATCCACCCATTCGGCATCGACGAGGGCGGCCATGCGCTCGGTGCCGATGCGCACGGCGGCGTGGATGTCGCCGGCGGCGGGCACCACCTCGTCGAAGGCCTTCAGCGAGATGTCGCAATAGACCGGCAGTGGCGTCGCGAGCCCGAACGGGCAGACGCCGCCGACGGGATGGCCGGTCAGGGCCACCACCTCGTCAGCGCCGAGCATCTTCGGCTTGCCGCCGAAGGTGTCCTTGAGCTTGCGGTTGTCGAGCCGGGCATCGCCGCGGGCCACCACCAGCACCACCCGCTCGCCGACCCTGAGGGAGAGCGTCTTGGCGATGCGACCGGGCTCCACGCCATGGGCCTCGGCCGCCAGCGCCACGGTGGCAGTGGAGGTTTCCAGTTCGATCACGGCAATATCGGGCGCCTTCTCGGTGAAGAAGGCGCGGACGGATTCCAGACTCACGGGCGTCAAGGCTCCTCATGCAGGTTCCGGCCGGAGCGGGCGCCGTCGGCCCGCCTGGCGCATCAGGACGGCGCAGACGGACGGCCGGGAAGGAAACAGGATCAGGGACAGGGCTTCCAGCGCCCGTTCTCGGCCCGGTAGAGGCCGGAGGCCGGATCATAGGACGGATATTTGCGGGTGCAGGCATCGATGTCGGACGGCTCGGCCGAGACCGGCAGCCGCTCGCCCATCTGCTGCATCTGCTGGCTGGCGGGCTCGTTCCAGGGCACGGCCTTCTGGCCGGGGGGCAGCAGGTAGTTGATGCCGTTGCCGTTGGGGGCGGTCTGGGAGAACTGGCCAAGACGGGGCGGCCGCTCGCTGGCCCCGTTCCAGGCACCATCGGCGCGGGCCACGGCCGGGGCCAGCAAGGGCACCAGCGCCAGAACAACGGCGCAGGCGGCGCGCGGCGGCATCAGGATCGAATGCGGCATGGGCCATCAGTCTCCGTGTCTGGTCATACCAGGCACGCGAAGTGCTGACCGCACCGCGCACCTGAGGAACAGCGGATTTCTCATATGCTCCAATAGCATGAGAAATCTGCAGCGGAATACCAAAGAGTCCTTTTCAAGGACTTTTGGTATCATGCAGGAGGACATGGAAAATGACCTCCGTGGCTTCGCGTGGTCGAGATCCGCGCCCGGCAAGGCTGGATCTCGGGGACATCCGCGAAATTGGCGTTCTCCCGACGGCGGGATGCGGTCACCTGCGCCCCTCGGGGTCCCGTTCGATCGGAGTGCAGCGCGGGAAAGCGGCGATTCTGCGCCGCCGGCGACACTATCGACCCGCCGGCAGGACGACAACGGACGCCCGCCTCCGATTTCGCCACCCGGCGCCACCTGCCCGGCAGGCGCCAAGCGAGGGACTCGTCAGGGCGAAAAAGCTGTGCTAGGTGCAGCGCTCGGAGACGGCCCCTTCAGGAGGGCGTTCCTGTCTGCCCGGATGCCGGCTTAGCACAGCGGTAGTGCAGCGGTTTTGTAAACCGAAGGTCGGGGGTTCGATCCCCTCAGCCGGCACCAGCCCGATCCGGCTCTCTTTTTCCCGATCCGCGCAGCGATAGTCCGGGGCCCGGCTTCCCCGACCGGCCCCGCCGCAGTCCGCCGCCTCCCGGAGGGCGGCGTGCTCCATGGCCCGGCACGGATCGCGGGATCCTTTTTCCAGGGCGTTGCTGTTTCCCTGTCCGGGGCGCGTCTATCGTCGCGCCTCCGGAACGGGCGCTCCCTTTCCGCGTGCCGAAAGGCAACGGCGCCTCCGTCCTGTGATGGCGCGCATCCGGGAAAACCGATTTCGCAGGGAGAGACCCAGTGCTCCGGTCCGAACACTCCGCTCCGCGGCGGCATCCCATGCTGCTCTGTGTCGCCCTGCTTGCCGCAGGCGTCGCCCTGCCCGGCCCGGCCCGAGCGGTGGATCCGCCCCAGCCGCCGCCCATGGTGCCCGGCGTCGTCATCCAGCCCAGGAATGTCGATGCCGCCATCGCCGCCATCGACAGCATCGCCGCCACCTACATGAAGATGTCCGGCGTGCCCGGCATGGCCGTGGTCATCGTGCGCAACGGCAAGACCGTGGTCGCCCGCGGCTATGGCGTGCGCAAGGCCGGCGCGCCCGAGCGCGTCGACGCCGACACCGTGTTCCAGATCGCCTCCCTGTCGAAGCCGGTCAGCGCCAGCGTCATCGCCCGGCGGGTGGCAACCGGAACCCTCTCCTGGGACACGCCCGTCGTCTCCCAGCTGCCCTGGTTCGAGCTTGCCGATCCGTGGGTGAGCGCCCACGTCACCGTCGGCGACCTCCTCTCCCATCGTTCCGGCCTGCCCGATCATGCCGGCGACCAGCTGGAGGATCTGGGCTACGACCAGCGCACCATTCTGGAGCGTCTCCGCCAGCTGCCGCTGGATCCGTTCCGCGCCAGCTACGCCTACACCAACTTCGGCTTCACGGCCGCCGCCGAGGCCGCTGCTGCCTCCGCCGGCACCGACTGGGCGAATCTGGGCGACCAGGAACTCTTCAAACCCCTCGGCATGACCGCCAGCAGCTACCGGTTCGCCGATTTTGCCGCGCGGCCCAACCGGGCCGTCGGCCATGTGAAGATCGACGGCCACTGGATTCCGGGGCCGGAGCGGCAGCCCGATGCCCAGGCGCCGGCGGGCGGCGTCACCACCTCGGCCACGGATTTCGGCAGGTGGATGACCATGATCCTCGGCCTCGGCACGGTGAATGGCGAGGAGATCATTCCGCCGGAAGCGCTCCTGCCCGCCATCCGGGCAGAAACGGTGTCGTCGGAGGTCCCGTCGCCGAGCTTCCGGCCGTCCACCTATGGCTATGGCTTCGGCGTGGGCGTGGATGCCACCGGCCGGGTGGAACTCAGCCATTCCGGCGCCTTCGCCATGGGCGCGGGCACCAGCGTGCGCCTGCTGCCGCGCGAAGGCATCGGCATCGCCGTGTTCACCAATGCCTCGCCCACGGGTGCGGCCGAGTCCGTCACGCGCTCCTTCCTCGACCGGGTGGAGTTCGGCGTGCCGCAGCGGGAATGGTATGCGGATTATCAGCCCTTTTTCGAGAAGCTGATGGCGCCGGTCGGCGCTCTTGTCGGTCAGGCGGCGCCATCCGGCCCCGTCCCCGCCCCGGCCGCCAGCTGGCTCGCCGGCACCTATCACAGCGACTATTTCGGCGACGCCGAGATTGCCGTTGCCGGCGACGGGCTGGTGCTGAAGCTGGGACCCCAGCAGACGCCCCATCCGCTGGCCCACTGGGACGGACTCGTCTTCACCTTCACGCCGCGGTCGGAAAATGCCCCGGCCGGCTCGATTTCCCAGGTGACCTTCGTCGACAGCGGCGAAGCGGCGGCCAGCGCCATCACCATCGAGCTCCTGGACGCCGAGGGAATGGGAACCTTCACCCGTCCCTAAAGATCCCGCGAGAGCCACCTGATACCAGGCACACGAAGTGCTGACCGCACCGTGCGCCTGAAGAACTGCGAATTTCTCATCTGCTCCAATGGCATGAGAAATCCGCATTTGAATACCAAAGAGTCCTCTTCGAGGATCTTTGGTATGACGCCTGTCCGCCCGCGCAGCCTCTCGGGCGGACAGCTTGCCCTTCCGGACGATGCGGCGCGCCGGCCTCCGCATCGGGGCTGCCGCCGGTCCCGCCTGAAATCAGAAATTGATTCTCCCTGCCCGTTCCGGAGAGATTCGGATGTCGGCAAGGCCAGCTTTCCGGCGGGATGCCTGCCCCGAGATCCTTCCCGGCCGGCCACGGGAGATGGTTAATTATCCCCTGCTCCAGATCAGGAGAGGCATAATTTGCCGCAGGGCAGTCACGATAGCCTTATTTCCTGACGGGAACAGATCAATTTTCGCCATGGTCGATCAATCGGACGACAGGGCCCGGACTCCTGTGCGACATTGACCGGCCGACCTGCCGATCTGTCTCCGGAGATGGATCATGGCGGCCGACATATATTGCACGAGTGGCGTTGCGCGCAGACAACCGGAGAGAGAAGGTGCCATCCCGTCACGACCCGCGGGCAACCAGCCCCGCGGTCGGTGGCAGTCGGGGGAACCACTCTCCGCGTCAGGTGTTACCGTGCCGATGCCACGGACAGGGATTTGAGTATCAATGCGGCGACATCTGGTGATCCGGCTTCTGGTGACGACGACGGCCCTCTGCGCTCCGGCCGTTGCCTATTCCCAGGCGCTGACGGCGCCCGTGCCCCCGGCGGCGGACGCCGAATACAGGGCCAACTGGGGGCTCGGGCTCATCAACGCGCTGGACGCCTATCTGAAGGGCTATACCGGCAAGGATGTCACCGTTGCCGTGATCGACAGCGGCCTCGATGTCGACCATCCGGAATTTGCCGGCCGGGTCTCCCGCGACCGGCTGAATTTCGGCGATGACCAGTCCCTGCGCGACGTGATGCCCACCGTCTCCGAGGACGGCGACGTGGCCGGCCATGGCACCCATGTGGCCGGCATCATCGGCGCGGCGCGCAATGGTGTGGGCATGCAGGGCGTCGCCTATGAGGCGACCCTCCTGCCCCTCCGGGCCGTTGGCGTCTCGACGCGGGACCCGGAGGCAGATGCCACCAACGAGGCCATCCGCTATGCCGTCGAGGCCGGGGCCTCGGTCATCAATGGCAGCTATGGCCCGCCAACCCTCGGCCTGTTCCTGACCGATGACGAGGGCAACCCGATCCTCATCGACGGCCAGCCGATCATCCAGCCCAACTACACCGTCCTGCAATATCAGCCGATCTACTCGTCCGTCGCCAACGTGCTCGACACCTATGACGCCATCAAGACTGCGGCGGAAAAGGATGTCGTCCTGGTGTTCTCGGCAGGCAACGAATATATGGAGCAGCCGATTGCCTCGTCGATCCCGGATGGCAACGGCATGCTGGCGCTCATCACGCCGGAAAATCTCGCCAGTGGCGCGATCCGGTTCATCTCCAATACGGATGACCCGGATTTCGACCTCAATGACGAGAGCACTTACGAATTTCTCGATCCGAACGACCCGTCCATCCGCAATCTGGACCTCTCCGACCTCAAGGGGACGATGATCGCGGTGGTCGCCGTCGGCAAGACGGGCGAAATCTCCAGCTACAGCAACCGCTGCGGCGCAGCGGCCGAGTGGTGTCTGGCCGCGCCCGGCGGCGACATGAACTCCGGCACCGACGACGGCATCTATTCCACCTGGCCGGATGTGGCCGACCTGTCGGCGGCCACCTACCAGAACGATCAGGGCACCTCGATGGCTGCGCCCCATGTGGCGGGGGCGGCCGCCGTGGTGCGCGAGGCCTTCCCCTACATGACGGCCCGCCAGACCATCGAGACCATCCTGACCACCGCCACCGACAT
>JBBSSF010000116.1:0-8940 GCA_038242345.1 Hyphomicrobiales bacterium | reverse complement strand
GATGGCCGATATGCTTGAACAGAGCATGGATCTCACCCGCGATCTGCACGATGTGTGGAGCGAGACCATGTTCTATTCGATCTATGCCTCGCCGGTCGCCCGCTGGTTCGGCGCGCCCTATGACTATGACCGGGCGCACAAGTCCAAGGACGAGCTGTTTGCCCTGCCGGAAGTGCAGACCGCGCTTTCCAGCATGAAGGCGGGCGGCTTCGTCGAGGCTGTCATCCGCATGCTGATCCTGCTTGCCAACGCCCGCGGCACCGTGCGCCGGGATCGTCTGGAGCGCTCGGCCCAGGTGCTGACCCAGGACGAGCCGTTCCGCTCCCTTGATGCGGCCACCCGCGCCCGCATCATCCACCAGCAGGGCCTCATCGTCGAATTCGGCGGCGAGGCGGCGATCGCCACTCTGGCCGACCTCCAGCTCTCGCCGGAGGAGCGGGCCCGGGCCGCGGCAGTCGTGCAATATGTGCCGGGTGCCATGAGCGAGATGGAGCCGCGCACCCTGGCGACCCTGCAGAAGATGCGCGCCGTCCTCGGCCTGCCGCCGACCACCGAAGAGGTGACCGCTGATCCGCTGGCTCCGGTCCAGGCCTGAGCCAGGCCCGACCGGCTTCAAGATCCATGGAGGGCGCCTTCGGGCGCCCTTCGTCATTTTAAGGGGAGTTCGGGGAGCGGGACGACGCAGCGACGCCGAGGGCGACAGCCGACTCCCGCGGATGCGCGCAGCCCGTGAAGGCGGAGCCCGGTTGTTCGCTGGATGGCTGGGGAGTGGCGCAGGACGGGGCGACGGGGGCGCGTCCGGTGCGAGACGCACCGACGGGCCCGGACTGACTGCGGGTCGCGGAAATCTCTGCGAATTATGAAAAAGGGGGATGGAGGCGACGGCCGGACTTGAACCGGCGTACACGGATTTGCAGTCCGCTGCGTAACCACTCCGCCACGTCGCCGCTCCGAGGGCGTGATTAAGGGAACTCGGACGGTTCGGCAAGCACTTTCTCGTCGGTCTCCAACTGCATGAAAAATATGCGCTTCTGAAAAGCGGGGCAGGGCGCCCGGCGATTCCGTGGGATGCCCCTCCGGGATCGGCGATTCCGCCGCCGGAAAAGCGACGGGCGCCGGTCGGCTGGACCGGCGCCCCCATTCTGCGGGCGGTCGGGGCGACGGGAAAGCCCGGCCCCTTGTGGAAGGCGTCATACCAAAGATCCTTGAAAAGGACTCTTTGGCATTCCGATGCAGATTTCTCATGTCCTTGGAGCATATGAGAAATCTGCTGGTCTTCAGGCGCTAAGGTGCAGTCAGCATTTCGTGCGCCTGGTATCAGGCGCCCACCTTGCCGCCGTCGGGGCGCGTAATCACCACCACGGACGGGCGCATCGGCATGCCATCCTTGAAGTCCGGCCAGCGGGTGGACGGGTCGTCGAAGGTGGAGATGCGGCCGAACGCCGGCCATTCCTGGCCGCCTTCGCCCGGATGCTGCACGGCGACGAAGAAGGCCTTGCCGTTGGCGGAGAACACCGGACCGCACATTTCCGCGCCCACCGGCACGCGGAAGAAGTGCTTGCCAGTCCCGCGACCTTCGCCCTCGGTCACCATGGCCCAGATGCCATCGGCGCGCCCGGTGGCCTTGAAGTTGTTGCCATCGGTGGAGATCCACAGCCGGCCATCGGGATCGACGGCGCAGTTGTCGGGCATGCCGAACCAGCCATTGGCCGTGGTCGCCGGGTTGAAGGAGGCACCGACGCCGTCCTTGGCCGGGTTGCCGCACTTCACCAGGATGTCCCACTTGGCCGCGGTCGCGGTGTGGTCGCCGCCGGCCGGAACGATCTCGACGATGTGGCCGAAGGCGTTGTCGGCGCGCGGGTTGATGGCGTCGGTCTGGTCGTCCTTGCGCTTGGTGTTGTTGGTCAGCATCACATAGACGCTGCCGGTCTTCGCGTTGACCTCGATGTCCTCGGGCCGGTCCATCTTGGTGGCGCCAAGGAGATCGGCGGCCCGGCGGGCCTCGATCACCACATCCGCCTGGGAGGCGAAGCCGTTGGCCGCCGTCAGCGGGCCCTGACCGAACACCAGCGGCATCCACTCGGTGGAGCCGTCGGCGTTGAATTTCGCGACGAACAGGGTGCCCGCATCGAGGAGGTCCATGTTCGCGGCGCGGTCATCCGGGTTGAACTTGCCGGCGGTGACGAACTTGTAGACATAGTCGAAGCGCTGGTCGTCGCCCATGTAGACGACGACATGACCGTCGCCATTGACGATCGGGCCGCCGCCTTCATGCTTGAAGCGGCCGAGAGCGGTGCGCTTCTTCGGGGTCGAGGTCGGGTCGAGCGGGTCGATCTCGACCATCCAGCCAAAGCGGTTCGGCTCGTTCGGCTCGCTGGCGAGGTCGAAGCGCGGGTGGAAGTCGCCCCAGTTATATTCGCTGCCGGGAACGCCCATGCGCTTGTGGTTGGCCGTCTCCGGATGGCCCTCGGGCAGGGTGCCGGAGAAATAGTTGTTCACATTCTCTTCGGCCGACAGCCAGGTGCCCCAGGGGGTGACGCCGCCGGCGCAGTTGTTGAACATGCCGGCGACCCTGGTGCCGGTCGCATCGGCCGAGGTCTTCAGGCGGTCGGAGCCGGCAGCCGGGCCGGTCACCAGCATCGCCGTCTCGCCGGTGATGCGGCGGTTGAGGGGCGAGCCCTTCACCACCTGCCAGCCGCCATCGGCCGCGCGGGCGATCTCCAGCACCGAGCCGCCATGGGCGGCGATCTCGATGTCGGCAATTTCCTTCGTCAGCGGCTGGAACTTGAGCTCCTTGCCCTCCTGCACGGCGATGCCGGGGAACATCAGCTCGCGGTTGGTGTACTCGTGATTGACCACCAGCACGGCATGTTCGGCCGGATCCTTGCCCGGAATGGCAATGAAGCCGAGGAAGTCGTTGTTGTAGCCGAACTGCTTGGCCTGGGCGGCGGCGGTCTGGTGCATGGGATCGAAGGCCGGCGCATCGGCCTCCACGGCATCGCCCCAGCGGATCAGGATGCCGGTGTCATGGCCCGCGGCGACATGATGGGTCTGGTCGACGCCCGCCTCGATCTCCGGGAACGGGAAGACGGCATTGGCCGCCGCCTCGGCGCGGCCGGCGGAGAACAGCGCCAGCGGGCTGACCGTCGCCGAGATGGCGGAAACCGCGAGAAGGCCCTTCATCAGCCCGCGCCGGGAGAAGCGCGCGGCGATGATGTCGCCCATGGTCGGATTGGCGGACTCGTTGCGGCCGAGATCCTCGGCATCCTCGAAGGCGGCGTGCTGCGGGCGGATCGTCATCTCGGTCATCGGCGGCGGTCCCTCGGGAAGGTGTCCAGGAATGGCGGATCCGGCGGGAGGGCCGGCCCTGCAGGCACGCTGTTATATTGTAACGATAACAGTTCGATGACACCGGCCCGGACTCGCCGCACACGCCGTCATCACGCCCGCGTGAGGCCTTGCGGCGTGGGGGACGGGGAGAGACGGCACAAAAAAAGGGAGCGCCCGAAGGCGCTCCCCTGAAAACCGGTCATCCGGTGTCTCCGGCCGGAGCCGGAGACGGGATGGATCCGATCAGGACGAGTAGTACATGTCGAACTCGACCGGATGCGGGGTCATCTCGTAGCGGATGTTCTCTTCTTCCTTCAGGGCGATGTAGGCATCGATCTGATCGTCGTCGAACACGCCGCCGGCCTTCAGGAACTCGCGGTCGGCGTCGAGGGAGGCGATGGCCTCACGCAGCGAGCCGCAGACGGTCGGGATGAGCTTCAGCTCTTCCGGCGGCAGGTCGTAGAGGTTCTTGTCCATGGCGTCGCCCGGATGGATCTTGTTCTTGATGCCATCGAGGCCGGCCATGAGCATGGCGGCGAAGCCGAGATAGGGGTTGGCGAGCGGATCCGGGAAGCGGATCTCGATGCGCTTGGCCTTCGGGTTGGAGGCCAGCGGGATACGACAGGACGCCGAGCGGTTGCGGGCCGAGTAGGCCAGCAGCACCGGAGCCTCGTAGCCCGGAACCAGACGCTTGTAGGAGTTGGTCGTCGGGTTGGTGAAGGCGTTGATCGCCTTGGCGTGCTTCAGGACGCCGCCGATATAGTGCAGGCAGGTCTCCGACAGGTCGGCATAGAGATTGCCGGCGAAGGTCGGCTTGCCTTCCTTCCAGATCGACTGATGCACGTGCATGCCCGAGCCGTTGTCGCCGAACAGCGGCTTCGGCATGAAGGTGGCCGACTTGCCATAGGCGTTGGCAACCTGATGCACGACGTACTTGTAGATCTGCACCTTGTCGGCGTTGCGGGTCAGCGTGTCGAACTTCATGCCGAGTTCGTGCTGGGCCGACGCCACTTCATGGTGATGCTTCTCGACCACGACGCCCATCTCGGACATCACGGACAGCATCTCGGAGCGCATGTCCTGCAGCGAGTCCATCGGCGGCACCGGGAAATAGCCGCCCTTGGTGCGCATCCGGTGGCCGAGGTTGCCGGACTCATACTCGGTGTAGGTGTTGATCGGCGCCTCGTTGGAGTCGAGGACGAAGCCCGTGTTGAACGGCGTCGTGGAGAAACGCACGTCGTCGAACACGAAGAATTCCGGCTCCGGGCCGACGAACACGGTGTCACCGATGCCCAGCGCCTTCACATAGGCTTCCGCCTTCTTGGCGGTGGTGCGCGGGTCGCGGTTGTAGGCCTCGCCGGTCTCCGGCTCGAGCACGTCGCAGACGACGACCATGGTCGACTGCGCGAAGAACGGGTCCATATGGGCCGTCTCCGGGTCGAGCATCAGGGTCATGTCGGACTTGTCGATCGACTTCCAGCCCGCGATCGACGAGCCGTCGAACGCGACGCCTTCGGCGAACATGTCCTCGTCGACCAGGGCACAGTCCATGGTCAGGTGCTGCTGCTTGCCCCGCGGATCGGTGAAGCGCAGATCCAGATACTTGATGTCCTTGTCCTTGATCGTCTTAAGGATCTCGGTCGCAGTCGTCATGGAACTTTTCCCTGGAGATCAGTCGGGAGTCGTGTGCTCGGTAGTCCTCCATGGCCGGCGGCCCCGACCCTTGCCGGACATGGAGGGAACTGGATCTTGACGGGTGACCCCTGTTCAGCCCGTCAGATCGCGTCGAGGCCGGTTTCGCCGGTCCGGATACGGATCGCTTCCTCAACCGAGGAGACGAAGATCTTGCCATCGCCGATGCGGCCGGTCTGGGCCGCATTGCGGATCGCCTCGACTGCCTTGCCGACCATCTCGTCGGCAATGACAACCTCGATCTTCACCTTGGGGAGGAAGTCGACGACATATTCGGCGCCGCGATAGAGTTCGGTATGCCCCTTCTGTCGACCAAAGCCCTTGGCTTCGGTGACGGTGATGCCGAGGAGCCCGACTTCCTGCAGCGCCTCCTTCACTTCATCCAGCTTGAAGGGCTTGATGATCGCTTCAACCTTCTTCATCGCCTCCCTCTCCGCGGCAATAGCGCGTCTCGTGGCCAGTGGCCCCGTCCCCCCGGGCTGGTGGGCGGGACCACTGTTGCACGCCTCTGGTCTGCACGCTCCATGCCATCTCGTCGCTCCCCGCCTCCGGGCGTCGCTTCGCCACGGTTATGGCGGGATTCGGGGGGAAGACCCGGTCCGACTGCCCAGGAAATCGCCTCCGGTTCGCCGATCCCACCGAGGTGGATGATTAGTTTGTGAGCTAAATGTTCAATAAATGGGCAAATCGGTGACTCGCGCTTGGGCGGCCGGCGGCGCGCGTGCCCAATCGGCGGCAAGACGCTAGACTGTGACTCATTCGGAGGCGCCCGCTGGCCGCATCGGGACCGGGCGTGCTCCCGCGCGGGGGACCGTCATGCTCGAACTTCTGACTCCGGCCGAGATGGGGCGGGCCGATGCGGCGACGATCGCGGCCGGCATCGCCGGATTCGATCTGATGATGGCGGCCGGCTCCGCCGTTGCCGATGCCATCTGCGCCCGCCATCGGGTCGGCCTGCGGGTTCTCGTGCTGGCGGGCCCGGGCAACAATGGCGGCGACGGCTTCGTTGCCGCCGAGGTGCTGCGTCGGCGCGGCTATCGGGTGCGCGTCATGCTGCTTGGCGACCGCGCCCGGCTGACCGGCGATGCGGCGACTGCCGCCGGGCGCTGGGGGGGGGCGCTCTTGCCGCCGGAGCCGGCGGCCTGCGCCGAAGCCGACATCATCATCGACGGGCTGTTCGGCGCCGGCCTTGCCCGGCCCCTCGACGGCATGGCGGCGGCGCTGGTCGATGCCGCGAACGCCTCTCAGGCTCCGGTCATCGCGATCGATCTGCCCTCCGGTGTCTCGGGCGAAAGTGGCGCGGTGCTGGGCACCGCCATCCGGGCGACGGCGACGGTGCCCTTCTTCCGCCGCAAGCCCGGCCATCTGCTGCTGCCCGGCCGGCTGCTGTGCGGCCATCTGACCGTCGCCGACATCGGCATCCGCGACGACGTGCTGCCGGGCCTGTCCATCCGGCTGTTCGAGAACACCCCGGACCTCTGGCACAGAGCTGTGCCCGTGCCGGCTCTCGACGGACACAAATATGCCCGCGGCCATGCGGTCGTGCTCTCGGGCGGGCCGTCTGCCACGGGCGCCGCGCGGATGACGGCGCGCGGCGCGCTCCGGGCCGGGGCGGGGCTCGTCACAGTGGCCTCGCCGCCGTCAGCCCTTCTGGTGAATGCCGCCCATCTGACGGCCATCATGCTGAAGCCGGTTGCCGATTCCGCAGCGCTCTCGGCGCTGCTGGAGGATCATCGGCTCAATGCCGTCGCCCTCGGCCCCGGGGCCGGGGTCGGCCCGGAGACGGCGGCCTGCGTGCGGGCGGCGCTGGCCAGCCCGGCGGCGGTCGTGCTCGATGCCGATGCCCTGACGAGCTTTGCCGCGGCACCCGCGGATCTGTTCGCGGCGATCGCTGCCCGGGGCGACGGGGCGCGGCCGGTGCTGATGACCCCGCACGAGGGCGAGTTCGCGCGCCTTTTCCCGGATCTGGCGCCGCGGGATGGGGCGGGGCTGCCGGTCTCGCGCGTCAGCCGGGCCCGGGCGGCGGCGGCCCGCAGCGGCGCGGTCCTCATCCTCACGGGACCGGACACGGTGATCGCGGCCCCCGACGGGACAGCTGCCATAAATGCCAATGCGCCGCCCTGGCTGGCGACGGCCGGATCCGGCGACGTGCTGGCGGGCATCGTCACCGGCCTTCTGGCCCAGGGGCTTGCCGGCTTTGCCGCCGGCGCTCTCGGGGTGTGGATGCATGGCGCGGCGGGGGCGGCGGCCGGACCGGGCCTGATCGCGGAGGATCTGCCGGAGGCGCTGCGGGGCGTGCTCGCCGGCCTCTATGCGCCGGACGCCGACGGCCGCGGGCAGGGGCGCTGACAAGGAAACTGCCGGGGGGAACGCGATTGGCGTCGTCGAGGTGGCCCTTTTCTCTTCCGTGCGCGCGGGAGCGGTGATATGAAGCCGGCGCTTCGGCGCGGGGCCACCCGGCTCAGGAGCGCCTCGCGGGCGTGGTGGAACTGGTAGACACGACGGATTTAGGTTCCGTTGGCTTCGCGCCGTGGGGGTTCGAGTCCCTCCGTCCGCACCAGGCACTCTGGCGGGCAGACGGGACGGGACCCCGGGTCCGGCGCCACCGGCCCCCGCACAAGAGATGTCCGGGCGCGCGTCGCCTTCCGGCCGGTCGTGGCGGGGAGGAGGCGCCTGCCACTCGGGCGGACGAGGAGACGTCCGCCATCCCGTATCCGGGATCCGTCCGGCCCGGCCGGAGGAAACCGGAGCGTTTCGACCATGCGTTTCCGGACGGGCCTCGTCCGCCGGCGGCGTGCAGCAAGAAGACCGACCAACCCATGCAAGTGACCGAAACCCTCTCCGCCGGGCTCAAGCGTGAGCTCCAGGTGGTCGTGCCGGCGACCGACATCGGCGGCCAGCTCGACGCCTATCTTGACCAGATGAAGCGGACCGTGCGGATCAACGGGTTCCGTCCCGGCAAGGTCCCGGTCGCTCATCTGAAGCGCGTCTATGGCAAGTCGGCCATGGTCGAGATCCTGAACAAGATCGTCGGCGAGACCGTGCGCAACTCGATCGCCGAGCGCGGCGAGCGCCCGGCCCTGCAGCCGGACGTGAACTTCGCCGAGGGCGTGCTCGACGCCGCCATCGAGAGCGGGTCCGATCTCGTCTTCTCGATCGTCTACGAGACCCTGCCGGAAATCCCGGCGATCGACTATGCGTCGATCTCCGTCGAGCGTCCGGTCGTGCCGGTCACCGACGAGATGGTGGACGAGGAGATCGCCCGCTTCGCCGAGGGAACCCGTCCCTTCGAGGCCCGCGCCGAGGATGCCGTTGCCGAATCCGGCGACAAGGTGACCATCGATTTCGTCGGCCGCGTCGACGGCGAGACCTTCGAGGGTGGTTCGGCCGAGGGCACCGATCTGGTGCTCGGCTCCAACCGCTTCATCCCGGGCTTCGAAGAGCAGCTCGTGGGCATCAAGGTCGGCGAGACCCGCCAAGTCAACGTGACCTTCCCCGAGGACTACGGCGCCGCCCATCTGGCCGGCAAGGCCGCCGTCTTCGACGTCACCGCCACGGCGATCGCCGCCCCGGGCGCTCCGAAGGAGGGCGACGAGCTCGCCACCGCCCTCGGCATGGAGACCATGGACAAGCTCAAGGAGTTCGTCCGCTCCATGATCGAGGAACGCACCGCCGGTGCCTCCCGCCAGCTCGTGAAGCGCGCGCTGCTGGATGCCCTCGACACCGTCGCCACCTTCGAGGTGCCGGAGACTCTCGTGAAGAGCGAGTTCGAGGCCATCTGGAACCAGCTCGAGCGCGAGATGGTGGCCGAGGGCAAGACCTTGCGGCTGTTTCTGTTCGACGGCGCTGACCGACCCATTCCCGCGGCCGGCGTCACGGCGCAGGCCGTCATCCTCGCCGGCGGGCGCCAGGCAACCG
>JBBSSF010000115.1:0-8944 GCA_038242345.1 Hyphomicrobiales bacterium | reverse complement strand
GATTGTAGAGCACCTGATTGGTCTGGATGCCCTCCGATCCCGGCAGCGCCATGAGATCGGCCATGTCGCGCGGATCGAAATTGGAAACGCCCCAGCCGCCGATCTTGCCGGCCTCCTGAAGGGCGATCAGCCCGGAAAGCGACTCGGCCAGCGGAATGTGCTCGCGCCAGTGCAGGAGATAAATGTCGATCCGGTCCGTCTTCAGCCGCTTCAGGCTGCGCTCGCACGCCGCGATCGTGCCGGCCCGGTCGGCATGATGGGGCAGCACCTTGGACACCAGCACCACCTCGTCGCGCCGGCCGGCGATGGCTTCCGCCGTCACCTCCTCGGCGCCGCCATCGGCATACATCTCCGCCGTGTCGATGAGGGTGAGCCCGAGATCGAGGCCCAGCCGGAGCGCTGCCGCCTCCGCCCCCCGCCGGCCGCGGTCCTCCCCCATTCCCCAGGTGCCCTGGCCGATCGCCGGAACGGTCAGACCGGAGGGAAAGGTGCAGACGGGCAGCGACGCCATGGCAAAGCCTCTCTCGGAAGAATTCGGAACCGCCCGGCCGGGCCTGAGCCCCGAAGGGAGGCCCTTTGTCCGATGCCCGCGCCGGCGCCGCAAGGCCGGGGGCCATTTTTGTCGCATGGCGCGTCCGACACCCCCACCCGTTATCATCGACGGGCACGGGGCGCCCCGCGCCCGATTCGACCGAGGAGAAGGACGATGCCGAGGCTCTTTGCGGGGCTGGAGATTCCGTCGTCGGTCGCCCTCGCCCTGTCCGGCCTCAGGGGCGGCCTGCCGGGCGCCCGCTGGATCGAGCCTGCCGACTATCACATCACCCTGCGCTTCGTCGGCGACATCGACGACCGCACCGCCGACGAGCTGGTCAACGCGCTTGACCGGGTGGAGCACACCGAATTCCAGGTGCGGCTGGCCGGCATCGACGTCTTCGGCGCCGACAAGCCCCATTCCGTCTTCGCCCGCGTCGAGCCGACACCGGAGCTGCGCGAGCTTCAGGCCGATCTGGAACGGCTGTGCCAGCGCCTCGGCCTGAAGCCGGAACCGCGCAAGTTCACCCCCCACGTCACCCTCGCCCGGCTGCGCCGCGGCAATCCGGCCGAGGTCGCCTCCTGGCTGGCGCTGCGCGGCGGCTTCACCACCGCGCCCTTCCTCGTGGAGCAGTTCGCCCTGTTTTCCGCCCGGGACTCCGTCGGCGGCGGGCCTTATCTGGTGGAAGAGACCTATCCGCTTCGGGCGTCGTAGACCCGTCCTGGGGGCCATTCGGGGGCTTCTGCCCCCGACCCCCTGACCGGGAAGCCATGGCTTCCCGGACCCTTTCCTTTTCTCTTCAGAAAAGAAAACTCCGGCTCACTCCAGACCGGCAATCGCCCGGCCGAAGGCCTTCGGGTCGAAGGGCGCCAGATCCTCGACGGTTTCGCCGACGCCGATCAGGTGCACCGGGATGGCATGGCGCGCCGAGATGGCGACCAGGATGCCGCCCCGGGCCGTGCCGTCGAGCTTGGTCATCACCAGACCGGTGACGCCGGCCGAGCGGCCGAACACTTCCACCTGGGTCATGGCATTCTGGCCGGTGGTGGCGTCCAGCACCAGAAGCACGTCATGGGGCGCCGTCGGGTCCTGCTTGCGGATGACGCGGATGACCTTTTCCAGCTCGGCCATCAGCTCGGCCCGGTTCTGGAGACGGCCCGCGGTGTCGATCAGGAGCACGTCCGTGCCCTCGGCCTTCGCTTCGGCAAAGGCGTCGAACACCAGGGCGGCGGCATCCGAGCCCTGCCCCTTCGAGATCACCTTGGCCCCGGCCCGCTTGCCCCAGACCCTCAGCTGTTCGATGGCCGCGGCGCGGAAGGTGTCCCCCGCCACCATGGTCACCGACTTGCCGGTGCGGGTGAGCCGCGCCGCGAGCTTGCCGATGGTCGTCGTCTTGCCGGTGCCGTTGACGCCCACCACCAGCACCACATGGGGCCGGAGCTTCGGGTCGATCACCAGGGGCTTCGCCACCGGCTTCAGCACCGCCTCGATTTCCTCGGCCAGCACCGTGCGGACTTCCTCGTCCGACACCTGCCGGTCATGGCGCCCCCTGGACAGCCGGTCGGCAATCGCCGTCGCCGTCTCCACGCCCAGATCGGCCTGGATCAGCAGGTCTTCCAGATCCTGCAGCGTCGCCGCATCGAGCTTGCGCTTGGTGAACAGCGCCGTGATGCCGCCGGCCAGCGCCCCGCTGGTGCGCGACAGGCCCCGCTTCAGCCGGGTGAGGAAGCCCACCGGCTCCTCGGCCGGGGCCGCAGCCTCCGTCACCGTCGGCGCGAACACCGGTTCCGGCGCCGTCGAGACCACCGCAGGCGCGACAGGAGCAACCGGAACGACCTCCGGAGCCTCTGGCTCCGGAGCAGCTTCCGGCAGCGGTTCCGGAGCCGGCACGACGGGAGCAGGTGCGACTTCGGCCATGACTGGCTCGGCCGCCGGAGCTTCCGGCGCCGGGCTGATCCCGGGCTCCGCCCCGGACACGGCCGGTTCGGCCTCCGCCACCGGCTCGACGACGGGCGCGGGCTCCTCCGGCAGCACCGGCGCCACGGCAACCGGCTCGGGCTCGGGCTCGGGCTCGGGAAGCGCAGCCGCGACGGGCGCGACCGGTTCCGGCGCGCTCTCGGCTGCGAGCGACGGCGTAGTCTCGACCACCTCCGGCGCGGCTACCACCGGCGCCGGCGCAATGACCTCCGCGACTTCGACGGCAACAGGCTCGGCCGGAGCGGGCTCCGGCTGGGCAACCGGTGCGACCGGTGCCGCCTCCGCCACCGGCTCGGGCTTTTTCGGCCGCGCCGGTTCGATCACCTCGGGCGGGCGCTCATGGCGCGGCGGCTTGGCGAGAAAGATCTTGCCGAAAAAGCCGCGCTTGTCCCCGTCGTCTTTGCTCATGGTCGTCTCAGGCTGCCTCGGCGACGAGCGCGCGACCGGTATGCCCGGTGATGCGCGCAGGAATGATCTCGCCCGGCCGGCCGCCGGTAATCACCACGGGCGTGAAAGGCTCAGTACGGCCAAGGCCGTCCTTCTCGATGAGGACGCGACGCAGACCGCCGACCTCGCCGGAAAGATGCTGGAGAAGCCGGGCCTCGCCGGCAGCCCTGAGGCGCGCGGCGCGCGCGCGGGCAATGCGCGGGTCCACCTGGGGCATCCGCGCGGCGGGCGTGCCCTTGCGCGGCGAATAGGGAAAGACATGCAGGAAAGTGAGGCCGCACTCGTCGACCAGACGCAGGGAATTTTCAAACATCGCCTCGGTCTCCGTCGGGAAACCGGCGATGAGATCGGCGCCGAACACCATGTCGGGCCGAAGGCGCCGCACCTCGGCGCAGAATTCGATCGACTGGGCCCTGAGATGCCGGCGCTTCATGCGCTTCAGCACCATGTCGTCGCCGGCCTGGAGCGAGAGATGCAGATGCGGCATCAGCCGCTCCTCCTCGGCGATCGCCCGCATCAGCTCCGGGTCGGCCTCCACGGAATCGATGGAGGAAATGCGGAGCCGCGGCAGCTCCGGCACATGGCGGAGAATCTGGCGCACCAGCGTGCCAAGCCGCGTCTCGCCCGGCAGGTCCTGCCCCCAGGAGGTCAGGTCGACGCCGGTCAGCACCACCTCGCGATAGCCATTTTCCACCAGCCGGCGGATCTGGTCGACGACGGCGCCCATGGGCACCGAGCGCGACGGGCCGCGACCATAGGGAATGATGCAGAAGGTGCAGCGATGATCGCAGCCATTCTGCACCTGCACGAAGGCGCGCGTGCGGCCCTCGAAGCCTTCCACCAGATGGGCGCCGGTCTCCGTGAGATCGGCGATATCGTTCACCTGCACCCGTTCGGCGGCGGCAAGGCCGAAATCCGGGCCGGGCGCCGGCGTGGTCAGCCGGTTCCAGGTTTCCGGCGCCATCTTCTCGCCCTGACCGATGACGAAATCCACCTCGGGCATGGCCGAGAAGGTGGCGGGCTCGGTCTGGGCGGCGCAGCCGGTGACGACGATGCGGGCGTCCGGGCGCTCGCGCCGGGCGCGGCGGATCGCCTGCCGGGCCTGCCGCACGGCCTCGCCGGTGACGGCGCAGGTGTTGATGATGACGGTGTCTTCCAGCCCCGCGCCCTCGGCATTGCGGCGCATGGTCTCCGACTCCACCGTGTTGAGGCGGCAGCCGAAGGTGACGAGATCAATGGCCATCAGGCAGCCTCCGCCATGCGCGCGAAGGCGCCGGTCAGCGGATCGAGCCGGCCGGAGAATTCATGCGTCGCCGGGCCGGTCATCAGCATGTGACCGTCGCTCTCCCGCCAGTCGAGATGGAGCACGCCGCCCGGCAGCGTCACCGCCACCTGACGCTTTGTCAGCCCGGCGCGCGCCCCGGCGGCCGCGATGGCGCAGGCCGCCGTGCCACAGGCAAGAGTTGCGCCCGCCCCGCGCTCCCACACCTTCATGGTGACGGCATCGGGGGAATCCACCCGCACCAGCGAGAGGTTCACCTTCTGCGGAAACAGCGGATGGTGCTCCACCCGCGGCCCCACCACCGCCAGATCGAAGGCATCGGGATCGGGCACGAAGAAGATCGCATGGGGGTTGCCCATGGAGACGGCCGAGAAGGTCGGCGGCAGGCCGGCGCCCGGCAGATCGAAGGGCACGGCGCGGGTGTCCTCCACCGGACGGGCAAGCGGGATCTCGGCCCAGCCGAAGCGGGGCGTGCCCATGTCCACGGTGATCCGGTCCAGCCGCTCGCCGGCCGTCGTCATCAGGCGGCCGGCGGCGCTGTCGAGCACAAGGGCGCGGCGTCCGCTTTCGGCCATCAGGTAGGCGGCGACACAGCGCGTGCCATTCCCGCAGGCCGAGCTCTCGGAGCCATCGCAATTGTAGATGCGCATGTCGGCATCCGCGCCGTCGCGGCCGGGATGGAGCGCCATGAGCTGGTCGAAATGGAGCGGATGACCGGGCGCCCCCCACAGCCGCACGATGTCCGCAGACAGTGCGTCCCCGCCCTGACGCAGGTCGACGACGAGGATCTCGTTGCCGAGCCCGTTCATCTTCAGAAAGGGAACCGTGGTGGTCATGCTCTCCCTGACCGGCCCCCAAGCGGCCGGTTCACCCCTCAAGACAGCCCGCTCCCCCTGACGCAGGGACACGGAGCCTCATCAATCCCTTCTACCATCGCCGGCGAGCGGAGTCGACCGCGGCCCGCCCCTGTCGCCGCCCGCGGATGTCCCCTCCCTCAGGCGGATTTCGGCGCCGGCAGCACGAGGCCGACGAGGAACAGCACCAGCGCCGCCACCACGATCGACGGCCCCGACGGCGTGTCGGCGATCACCGAGAGGGCGAGCCCGCCGGCAACCGCCACCGCACCGATGCCGGCGGCGATCGCGGCCATGCCTTCCGGCGTGCGGGCGAAGCGCCGGGCGGCGGCGGCCGGGATGATGAGCAGCGAGGTGATGAGCAGGATGCCGACGATCTTCATGGCAACCGCAATCGTCAGCGCGATCAGCCCCATGAACAGGATGCGCGCCCGGTCGACGGCGACGCCCTCGGCGCGCGCCAGATCCGGATCGACGGTGGAGGCCAGCAGATCCCGCCAGGTCCAGGCCAGCACCGCCAGCACCACGGCGCCGCCCGCCCACACCGCCGCCAGATCCGACCGGGTGACCGCCAGCACGTCGCCGAACAGGTAGCCCATCAGGTCCACCCGGATCCACGTCATGAAGCCGAGCGCCACCAGGCCGATGGAAAGGCTGGCATGGGAGAGGATGCCGAGAAGGGCATCCGAGGGAATGGCCTTCACCCGTTCCAGCGCCAGCAGCAGCCCCGCCACGACGAGGCAGACGAGGAGGACGCCGACGGGCAAGGCAAGGCCGGCGGCAAAGCCCAGCGCCACCCCCAGAAGCGCCGCATGGGCCATGGTGTCGCCGAAATAGGCCATGCGCCGCCACATCACGAAGCAGCCAAGGGGCGCCGCCACCAGCGCCACGCCGAGACCGGCCAGCGCCGCGCGCACGAGAAAATCATCGAGCATCAGTGCGCCTCCGCCCGGGCAGCCGGTCCCGCCGGCGCATGGGAATGGTCGTGGCCGGAATGGTCGGGGGGGTGGTCATGGGGGTGGGCGTGCTCGTGGGAATGCCCGTGCTCGTGGGTCCCATGGGGATCATGGGGCCCCAGCGGATGCACATGGTCGTGGTGATGGCGATAGATGGCGAGCCCGGCCCGCGGCCCGAACAGGCGGGCATAGGCCGGGTCATCGGCCACCACCGCCGGCACCCCGGCGCAGCACACATGGCCGTTGAGGCAGAACACCCGGTCGGTGGCCGCCATCACCACATGGAGATCATGGGAGACCAGCAGCACGCCGCAGCCGCGCCGGCTGCGCACCTCGGAAATAAGCTGGTAAAGGGCCTGCTCGCCGGAGAAATCCACCCCCTGCACCGGCTCGTCCAGCACCAGAAGGTCCGGCCGCGCCATCAGCGCGCGGGCGATCAGCACCCGCTGGAACTCGCCCCCGGACAGGGTGTGGGCCTGGGCCTCGACCAGATGGGCGACACCGGTTTCCTCCAGCGCCGCCAGCACCGCGGACCGGCTCGCCCGCACCGTCAGGGTCATCAGGCGGCCGACGGTCAGCGGCATCGACCAGCCGATGGAGAGCTTCTGCGGCACATAGCCGATCCGGAGGCCCGCCGCCCGCTCCACCCGGCCCTCGCTCGGGCGCACCAGCCCCAGCACCGTCTTCACCAGGGTGGACTTGCCGCCGCCATTGGGCCCGATGAGCGTGACGATCTCGCCGGCATCCACCCCGAGGTCGATGCCGTCGAGGACGCGCCGCCCCCCCAGAGCCACCGCCAGCCCGGTGACGGTCACCAGACGCCGTGCCCCGTTCATGAACCTTCCTTCCGTCCGCATGGGCGCCCCCGAAAGGGCGCGGCCCGCCTCTCCCCCCGCGCGATCGGGGCTTGGCAGGGACCGAAACGTTATAATATAACACTCCCGGGACACGCCACCGGCCCTTTTCGATCCGGGCGCGGCGGTGCGTGCCTCTTTCTTCGATCGGACGAAGCCGGGCCGGCGTCAAGAGGCGCTGCGGGTCCGGCCTGTCCTCACCCGCCGGATGTCGGGAGCGGTCACGGCGCCATCCGGGCGCCGCCCTGGCCTCCGGATGCCGGAGACCCCGGCCCCGGCCGGCCGCGCTGCCGGTCAGTCATACCAAAGATCCTCGAAGAGGACTCTTTGGTATTCCGATGCAGATTTCTCATGTCCTTGGGGCATATGAGAAATCTGCTGCCCTTCAGCCGCACGGTGCGGTCAGCACTTCGTGCGGCTGGTATCACTTGCAGGAGTTGCATCATGCTGCTGTCCCCTCTCCGGCTTGCCGCCGGCGCTGCCCTTCTCGCCACCACGGCGCTTGGCGGTCCTGCCGGTGCGGCGGAGGCGCCCCGGGTGGTGGCGTCGATCCTGCCGGTCCATTCCCTGGTGGCGGCGGTGATGCAGGGCGTCGGCACGCCCGATCTGCTGGTGCAGGGTGCCGGCTCCGAGCACGCCTACCAGCTGAAGCCGTCGGACGCCCGGGCGCTGGCCAATGCCAATGTCGTCTTCTGGGTGGACGAGGACATGGAAACCTTTCTCGAAGGCCCGATCGAGGCGCTGCCCAAGGGCGCGACCGTGGTGGCGCTGGCCGAGACCCCCGGGCTGACCCTGCGCGACCGCCGCGCCGGCGGCATCTGGGAGAAGCACACCCACGCCCATGAAGGCGAGGCCGGCCACGACGATCATGATGACGGCGGCCACGACCACACCGCCACGGCCGGCGACGATCATGACCATGAGAAGGACGCCCACGCCGGCCATGACCATGACGACCATGACCATGACGCGGGCAACACCGACCTCCATGTCTGGCTCGATCCGACCAATGCGATGGTGATGACCGACCAGATCGCGGCCACCCTTGTCACGGCCGATCCGGCCAACGCCGCCCGCTATCAGGCCAATGCGGCGGCCGAAAAGGAAAAGCTCGCCGCGCTCGATGCCGAGCTGAAGGCAAGCCTCGCCCCGATCAAGGACAAGCCCTACATCGTCTTCCACGATGCCTATCAATATTTTGAAAAGCGCTACGATCTCGACGGACAGGGCTCCATCACCCTCGATCCGACCCGCCAGCCGGGGGCCGACCGGGTGCAGGCGATCCACGCCCGCATCAAGGCCCTGGGTGCGCCGTGCGTGTTCTCGGAACCGCAGTTCGAGCCGCGTCTGGTGCAGACCGTCATCGACGGCACCAAGGCCCGCACCGGCGTGCTCGATCCGCTCGGCTCCGACATCCCCGCCGGTCCGGACCAGTATCCGCAGATGATGAAGGCCATCGGCGCCGCGCTGACCGCCTGCCTCGCCCATCCGTCCTGATCGCGGCGGCGGGCAGAGCCCGACACCGGACAGCAACAGGGGGCCGGGAGAGATCCCGGCCCTTTTCTCGCGTTCCGGAGTCCGTCACAGCCTCAAGCAGGCTCAGCGCGCCCGCAGGCACGCCCCCGGGCCGTCGCGGCCGCAGGAGACCAGCATCCGGTTGCGCGACAGCGCCTCGTCCAGCCGCTCGCGCAGCACCGCCACATCGGGGGGCACGCCCTCGTCGCCGGCAAATTCGGCAAGCGCCCGGCCCACCTCGCCGGCCGAGGCCGGCTGGTCCGGCGGCAGATAGCGCAGGAGCTGGAGACCGGAGACGACCTCGGGATCCGGCTCGCCGGCAACCGCGACCGCCGGCTGCACGCCGCCCGGATAGACCACCCGCCCGCCGCCGGCCGACGGCTCGGCCGCCGTTTCCGCCGGGGCGTCCGCGGCCGGAGGCTCTGTGGCCGGAACTTCTGCGGGCGTTTCCGCCGGCTCGGGCGTGGCGACCACGGCCGGGGCCTCCGCCTCGGCCACGGGCTCCGGCGGCGCCTCCGGAGCGGCGG
>JBBSSF010000114.1:0-9002 GCA_038242345.1 Hyphomicrobiales bacterium | reverse complement strand
CCCTCGGTTGCTGCGGTGGTCCGCACTTCCAGCAGGAAATCATCACCGTCCTGGACCAAGCGGGGCTGCAGCTGCAGAATGGGGCGCGTGTGTGAAAGGTATGTCGGGTTCACGAAGCGCTGGGCATAGGCATAGAGCCAGCCGGCAATGCCGGCAAAGGCGGCGGCGATCAGGAAGGCGGCCATCTTGGCGCCGGTGACGTCCACGCCCATGGAGCGGGCCATCATCTGCCCGCCGGACAGCGCCCGGATGGCCCGGCCGGGGCGGCTGTCGAGGAGGTTGAGCACGGCGACGATCGCCAGCCCCAGCACCGCCCAGATCAGATAATAGAGCGCTTCCGTGGAGCCGAGATCGACACCGAACAGCTTCAGCGGCGGGATGTCGGTGAGGCCCGAATATTTGTTCAGCCACTCCTGGGTGCCGAACAGATAGTAGATCGACAGGCCCCAGGCGATGGTGCCGAGCGGCAGATAATGGCCCGACAGGCTGAGGGTGAGCGCGCCGAGGATGGCGGCCACCGCCAGCGTCAGCACGAGCCCGAGGGCCAGACCGCCGAGCGGCGACTGCTGCAGCCAGCCGAGGACCGACGGCAGATCCGGCGTCACGGCCAGATAGGCCGCGGCATAGGCGCCGATGCCGAGGAAGGCGGCCTGCCCGAAGGAGGTCATGCCGCCGACACCGGTGAGGAGCACGAGGCCAAGGGTCACCAGCGCATAGATGCCGATATTGTTGGCGAGCGTGATCTGGTGGGTCGGCAGGACGAAAGGCGCCAGCGCAAGGGCTGCGACAAGAAGGAGGACCGGCCAGCGCCGGCGGCGCGAGGCGCTCATTCGCTGTCTTCCTTGGTCTTGTGCGAAAGCGAGAGATAGAGCAGCACCGGCAGGATCAGCGTGAAGACGATCACTTCCTTGTAGGTGCTGGCCCAGAAAGTGGAGAAAGATTCCACCTGCCCGATGATGAGGGAGCCGACGGCGGCCAGCGGATAGCTGACGAGGCCCCCCATCACCGCACCGACGAAGCCCTTGAGGCCGATGATGAAGCCGGTGTCATAGTAGAAGGTGGTGATCGGGGCGATCAGGATGCCCGACAGCGCACCGATGAGGGCGGCCAGACCAAGGGTGAGCTTGCCGGCAAAATTCGGCGAGATGCCCATCAGCTCGGCGCCCATGCGGTCGATGGCGGTGGCGCGCAGCGCCTTGCCATAGAGGGTGCGGCCGAAGAACAGCGCCAGCGCGACGATGGCGACGATGGACAGGCCGATGACCCAGAGGGTCTGGCTGCGGATGATCGCCGGGCCCAGCCGGAACACCGTGGACGAGAAGGGCTTGGTGCGGCCGCCTTCGGCGCCGAACATCAGCAGGCCGACGCCGACCAGGGCGACATGCACGGCGATCGCCACGATCAGCAGCACCAGCGGCGACTGGGCGGCAATCGGCTGGAAGAAGACGCGGTAGAACAGCGGCCCGAGGGGCACCACCAGCAGCAGCGTCAGCGCGATCTGGGCGAGCTGTCCGGCGCCCTTCATCGGCACCAGATAGGTGAATGCCGTGACGGCCAGGGCATAGAGCAGGAAGCCGGCCCCGGAGCGCGTGGCGCGCCAGCCGCCGCGGCTGCGGTCATCGGCGACGTCCATCAGGAGACCGATGACGGCAAGGCCCAGCACGAGAAAGCCGGCATAGGCGGGACGGCCGGTCTGGAAGGCCGCCATGGTGAGGGCCGAGAACGAGACGAACTCGCCCTGCGGAATGAACATGATCCGGGTGACGGAGAAGACGAGCAGGATCGAGAGGGCCAAGAGCGCGTAGATCGCGCCGTTGATGATCCCGTCCTGCCCGAGCAGAAGGGCGATCTGGGTGCTCATGCGGCTGCCTTTCCGGCCGGCGGCCGGCTGCCCCGGCCCCGGGCCGGGCCGGGTCGGGAGGAAGGACGGGAAGTCATCGGATGTCGGTCGCCTTCGGCGGGGGATCAGGCGGTCCGGCCGGGGGGCTGCCGGACAGGGGGAGATCGGGTCGGACGGCCGGAGCGCGGACACGCCGCGCCCGTTTTCCGGAACGCACCGCGGGCGGACGGCGGCGCCGGAAGCAGGCCGGAAGAAAAGTCTGCGGATCGTGCGGGGCGGAACCGGAAAGCGGTCCGGTTCCCGGCCGGGGCGGGAAAGGCGGCACGCGCGCCCCTCCCCGGCAGGAGGACCGGCCCGGGGATCCGGGCCGGCCCGTCGGGATCACTCAGCCAGATGGAAGGCGCCGTCCTTCACCTCGATCAGCATCATGCCGCGCTGGTCGAAGCCGGAATGATCGGCCGGGGTCATGTTGTAGACGCCCTGGGTACCGGCCACGTCCTTGACGTTCTCCAGCGCATCGCGCAGCGCCGCGCGAAATTCCGGCGTGCCGGGCTTGGCACCGGACTTGAGGGCGACCGGAAGGGCTGCCTCCAGCAGCAGGCCGGCATCATAGACATTGGCGCCGAAGGTGGCCGGCTTGTTGCCGTACATCTTCTCGTAGTCGTTGATGTACTTGGTGGCGACCGGCTTGGCGACTTCGCTGTCCGGAGCCTCGTCCATCACCAGCATGAGGGAGGCGGCGAGGCGCACGCCGTTGACCTTGTCGCCGCCGAGCTCCAGGAAGGCCGGCAGGGCCGCGCCATGGGTCTCGTAGAGCTGGCCGGCATAGCCGAGATCGGCGAGCGTGGTGGCCGGCAGCACCGAGGACGAGCCCGGAGCGGCGATCAGGATGGCATCGGGATTGGCCGACAGCAGCTTCAGGCCCTGGGCGGTGAGCGAGGTGTCCTGACGCTGGAAGCGCTCGGCCGCGACCACTTCGAGGCCGGCCTTCTTGGCGTCGCCGGAGAACACCTTCTCCCAGTTGTCGCCGAAGGCGTCGGCGGTGGCGATGAAGCCGACGGTCTTGTAGCCGCGCTTCACCATGTCGGCGACGACCTTCTCGGAGACGAGATTGTCGTTCTGGGTGGTCTTGAACACCCACTTCTTCTTCTCGTCCATGGGCAGGACGACGGCGGCGGTGCCGACCGGGGCCAGCATCGGCGTGCCGGACTCGGCGGCAAAGCCGATCACGCCCATGGCGCTCGGAGAACCGGACGGGCCGATGATGGCGTCCACCTTCTCCTCGTTGATGAGCTTCTTGAAGGCGTTGGCGGCCGCCGTCGGGTCCGAGGCGTCATCGAGGGAGATGTACTCGACGGTCTCGCCACCGATCACCTTGGGCAGCAGGGCGACCGAATTCTTCTGCGGGATGCCGACGGCGGCAACCGGGCCGGTGGAGGACGTGACGACGCCCACCTTCACCTGGGCCGAAGCGCCGGTGACCATGAGGGCGCCAAGCACCAGCGACAGGAACAGGGGTTTTGCAGACAAGCTCATCTCCATGATGCCGAAGGCCGGCGGGGGCCGGACCGGACTGGGACCCGCCGGAACGGGGGAAGTGCAGAGGTCGTCTTGCGGGCACCGGCATCCGTCAGCAACGGACACCACCCGCCAGTCCCGGAAGGAACACCCCTCCCGGAACCGGGAAACAGAAGCAGCCGCTGCTCCGGAGCAGCATCCGGGCAGGCCCGGTATCCGACCCGTCGGGATCGCGCGTCCACCTGCCCCTGTCCGCCCCTCGACTGTCGCCCGGCCCGCGAAGAGGACGCGCGACAGCACGCGGCCCGAACCGGAACTTTCCGGAGGCAGCAGGAACAGGACATTTCGGAACTGGAATCGGCCGACCCTCGAACGTCGACTGCGGTCGGGAGGAATTAAAACCGGAATCCGGGCGCCGCGGCAACGGTTGCGAGCCCCGCAGGCTGCGCATTTTATGGGGGGAAACTGCCGTCAATTCGTGCATGGCGCCCGAAAGGGCATCGCCTGGCGCGCGCCGGCCGGATCCCGGAGCGGCCCGCCACCGGCGCGGCCGGTCGCCCCCCAAGTGCGCGGCATTCCTTCCAGATCCTTGTTTTCCTTGATCCATCTCAAAGGAAGCGCCGCCTCCGTAGTTGTCCGGAGACCCGGCGCAGGCCGGGTACCGGGGCCGTGCCGAAGGCCCGGAAGCGGGCCGATGGTGCCGAAAATTCGCGCAAATCAGGGGATTATTCCCTTTCAGGATCATTTGACTAATCAACTAATTTGCGGAATTCTCCCCTCCGTCGCTCCGGCCGGGAGCGGGACGGTGCTCCGCGCCCCGCCTGCTCCTCCCCGGCGCCCCTGTCCGAATTCACGTCCATTCCCGACGCCGCCTCCGATCGATCCGGTCGCCGGCGTCCCGTGCGACCCCGCCCAGCCCCGGTTCCAGCCGTTCCGGGGATCGGCCGTGTCGTGCCCTGTCGTCTCCCGCCGCGCCCGACCGGGCCCTGCGGGCGCCCGGCCGGGGTCCCTTGTCTCCTGCCGGAGATCCTCGCAGAGGACTCTCTGGTATTCTGATGCAGATTTCTCATGCCACTGGGGCATATGAGAAATCTGCGGCCCTTCATGCGCACGCTGCGGTCAGCACTTGCGTGCCTGGTATCAATCGTCCGCGTTCCGCCCCGGCCCCATCCGACCGGACCGGAGCTGCCCCCAAGGAGCCGCCGTTCATGACCAAGCCGATGCTGAAGGACGAGATCGCCAGCGCCGACGCGCTCGCCCCCCTGCTCGCCGACATCCGCGCCCGCCGCAAGGAATTCGAGCGTCAGGGCTATATCTCCCAGGACATCATCGAGCGCTTCCGGTCTCTCGGCGTCTATCGCGCCCTGGTCGCCAAGCGTTTCGGCGGCAACGAGATCGATCCGGCGAGCTTCTGCCGGCTGATCGAGACCATCTCCACCGCCGACGGTTCGGCCGGCTGGGTGGCGAGCTTCGGCATCGGCGCGGTCTATCTGTCGTCCCTGCCGGTCGCGACGCTCGAAAAGCTCTATGCCAACGGCCCGGACCCGATCTTTGCCGGCGGCATCTTCCCGCCCCAGCCGGCGCCGCGGGTGGAGGGTGGCCTGAAGGTCACCGGGCGCTGGAGCTGGTCGTCGGGCTGCATGGGCGCCGATGTCATCGGCGTCGGCATCATGCCCCAGGGCGGTCTCGGCAAGGAGCTGCCGCGCATGGCGGTGATGCCGCGCGCCAAGGCGCAGATCGTGCCGAACTGGGACGTCTCGGGCCTTCAGGGCACCGGCTCCCATGATCTCGTGGTCGACGGCGTCGTGGTCGCGGACGAGTGGACCTTCGTGCGCGGCGGCGGCTCGTCGCTGGACACGCCGCTCTATCGCTATCCGGCGCTGTCCTTCGCCACCCAGGTCCTGGCCGTGGTGGCGCTTGGCCTGGCCCGCGGCGCCATCGACGAGCTGGTGCACATGGCGACCGGCCGCACCTCGGCCACCGGCGCGCCGAACATCGGCGACCGGGTCTATGTCCAGCTGGAAATCGCCAAGTGCGAGGCGGACCTGCGCGGCGCCCGGGCCTTCTTCTACGAGGCCATCGACACCGTGTGGTCGGTGCTTCAGGCTGGCGGCACGCCGAGCGCGGAGGAGATCAGCCTGCTGCGCCTGTCGTCCACCCATGCCGCGCGGGTCGGTGCCGATGTCGCCCGGCGCATCCAGATGCTCACCGGCATGACCGGTGTCTATGAGTCCTCGCCGATTGCCGCCCAGGTGCGGGATGCCCAGATGGTCACCCAGCACGCCTTCGTCGGCGACATCACCTATCAGAATGCCGGTGCGATCCTGTTCGGCAAGGATCCGCTGCCCGGATATCTCTGATCCCCGCCCCCTCCTCTCGCGTCAGATACCGGAGACAAGAGACCATGAGCGAAAAGAAGCCCCTGCGCGTTCTGTTCTGCTTCGCCATCAGCCAGAACTTCTTCGATTCCACCTCGGCCGAGATGCGCGACGTGTGGGGCGGTTTCGCCTCCATGCTGAGCGGCATCGGCAAGCTGCCGGGCGTCAAGGTGCTCGGCAACATGGATGACGACCAGATCATGGTTGGCCCGTCGGTTGCGTTCCCGTGGACGACCTACCTGCTCGCCGACGTGCCGGACTACGAGACCGTGGTCGCCGCCTGCAACCTCGTGCGCGTCACGCCGATCGGCGACGGCACCTACAAGCTCTGGAAGTACTGCCGCGTCGAGGCCCGCGTCGGCCGCGAGCTGGTGATTCCGGACTGATCCTCTTCTCCGGCGGCCCTCCCCGGCCGCCGGAGCCCTTGCCCCCTGACGAAAAGACGTTCCGGCCGATGCCCCCCCGGCAGGCCGGCCCCTTGAAGGAGATGTTCGATGAGCGATGTTGCCGTCGTGACCGGTGCGGCCCAGGGTCTGGGCCTTGCGATCGCCGAGGCGCTGCATGCCGCCGGCTACCGGGTCGCCGTGTGCGACATCAACCTTGCCGGCGTCGAGGCCGTGGCCAAGTCCCTGGATGCCTCCGGCGACACCGCGATCGCGCTGCCGGTCGACATTTCCTCCAAGGCCTCGCTGGAAGAGGTGCTGGCCACCGTCACCGGGCGCTGGGGCGGCGTGCAGGTCTCCGTCCACAATGCGGCGCTGACCCCCACCACCCCGCTGATGCAGGTCTCCGCCGACGAGTTCGACAAGGTGCTGTCGGTCAACCTGCGCGGCACCTTCCTCTCCTGCCAGGTGTTCGGCGCGGCGATGGCGGCGGCCGGCTATGGCCGCATCATCAACATGGCCTCGATTGCCGGCCAGATGGGCGGCACCGCCTCCGGCGTCCACTATGCCGCCTCGAAGGGTGGTATCCTGACGCTGACCAAGGTGTTCGCCCGCGAGCTGAGCCCGAAGGGCGTCACCGTCAACGCCGTCGCCCCCGGCCCGCTGGACCTGCCGGCCGTGCACGCGATGGTGCCGAAGGAGAAGCTGGATCAGGTCGTTGCCACCATCCCGGTGCGCCGTCTCGGCAATCCGAAATTCGTGGCCAAGATCGTGGTGGAGCTCGCCTCGCGCGACGCCGACTGCGTTTCCGGCGCCGCCTGGGACATCAATGGCGGTCTCTTCATGCGCTGAGCGCAGGGCCAGAGGAGAGGATCCGGAGATGATCGACCGCACCGACTTCCGCAACGCCATGGCCCGCCTCGGCGGCGCCGTGGCCATCATCACCACCGACGGCCCGTCCGGGCGCGCCGGCTTCACGGCGACCGCCGTGTGCAGCGTCACCGACACGCCGCCCACCCTGCTGGTCTGCCAGAACCGCACCTCCTACACCCACGGCTTCTTCACCGGGAACGGCACGCTCTGCGTCAACCTGCTCTCGGCCGAACAGCAGGCTCTCTCCGGCGTGTTCGCCGACCGCAGCCTCGATGACGCCGCCCGCTTCTCCGCTGCCCGCTGGTCGAACCTGGAAACCGGCAGCCCCGCTCTCGATCATGCCCTCGTCAACTTCGACTGCCAGATCGAGGCGACCCAGGTGGTCGGCACCCATGCGGTGTTCTTCTGCGCCGTGGTGGCGATCCGCACCGCCACCTCCGGCGCAGGCCTCGTCTATTTCGACCGCACCTACCACCATCTGACCGAGTCCAGCCGCGCCCGCGCCTGACCGGACACGCATTTTTCCGGACGGACTGCCCAGCCTTTACGCAAAAGCCCTAGGCAGCCTGTCCGGATCTTCGGCAAGATCCGGAAAAACCAGCTTTTTCCTCGTCTGGTTCCATTCTGGCCTTGACGATTGGCGCGTCCAAAATTACAGTAATATTCACGCAATCGGTGCCATCGGCTCCTGAACGGGAGCCCCGCGACGAGGCCTGAAGCCCGGCACCGCTTCCCGCTCTCCCGACGAGACAGCCGGACATCCCGATGACGACTGCATCTGCCGATGCCATTCTGGTCATGCCGCTTGCAATCGGCGGCGACGGCCTCCGGGTCGCCGTGAAGGACACCATCGACATCGCCGGCCTGCCGACCCGGGCCGGCACCGCGGCGCTGGCCGATGCGCCGCCGGCCGCCGCCAATGCCGATGTGATCGACGCCGTGCTTGCCGCCGGCTGCCGCATCATCGGCAAGGCCAACCTGCACGAGCTGGCCTTCGGCGTCACCGGCGTCAACCCGGTCACCGGCACGCCGCTCAACCCGCGCTTTCCCGATCGCGTGCCCGGCGGCTCCTCCTCCGGCTCGGCGGCATCTGTCGCCGCCGGCATGGCCGACTTTGCGCTCGGCACCGATACCGGCGGCTCCATCCGCACGCCGGCCTGCTGCTGCGGCATCTATGGCCTGAAGCCCACCTGGGGCCGCATTTCCCGCAAGGGCGTGATGCCGCCGGTCTCGTCGCTGGACTGCGTCGGCCCGTTCGCAGCTACCCCCGGGATGCTGGCGACCGCCATGGCGATCCTGGATCCGACCTTCAAGGCGGAGACCCTCGACCACACGCCCCGCCTCGGCCGCCTGACTGTCGATGGCGTGGCGCCGGCGGTGTCTGACGCCATCGACCGGGCGCTTGCCGCCGCCAGGCCGGATGTGCAGGCGGCAAGCGTTGCCGGTCTCGATGACGCCTATGAGGCCGGCCTCGTCATCATCAATTCCGAGAACTCGGCGGCCATCGGCCCGCTCACCGAGAACCCGGGCATGGGCGCCGACATCCGCGCCCGCCTGCTCGCCGGCTCGAAGACCGCCACCCCGGAGGCCGTTGCCGCGGCGGAAGCGGTGCGCGCCCGGGTGACGGCGGATGTCGATGCCGCGCTCGACGGGCTCGACGCCCTGGTGCTGCCGACCATGCCGGACGTGCCGCCGAAGCTGTCGGAGGCCGGCGAGGCCCGGGCCGCCGTCGGCATCACGCGCACGGTGCGGGCGTTCAATCTCACCGGCCACCCGGCCCTGACCCTGCCGCTGCTGACCGCCGACGGACTGCCCGCCGGCCTCCAGATCGTCGGCCGCAAGGGCGACGAGGCCCGGCTCATCGCGGTCGCCGCCTGGCTGGCCGCCGCCCTTCCCGCGGGCTTGCAGCCCTGATCTTCCGGCCGGACGGACCGCCGCCCGGCCCGCTCACCCCGGCCCGCTTCGCCCGCCGAAGTGGCCTTCCCGTTCCAGCCCCCGCCCCCCGGGTGT
>JBBSSF010000113.1:0-9020 GCA_038242345.1 Hyphomicrobiales bacterium | reverse complement strand
GCCAGATATTCGACGTTCACCTGATGGCAGATGCCGGTGCCGGGGGGCACGACGCGGAAGTTCGAGAAGGCGCTCTGGCCCCACTTCAGGAAGCGGTAGCGCTCCTGATTCTGCTCGTACTCGCGGTCGACATTCTTCTTCAGCGAGTCGCCATGGCCGAAATAGTCGACGACCACCGAGTGGTCGATGACGAGGTCGACGGGCACGAGCGGATTGATGAGCTCGGGGTTGCCGCCGAGCTGCTTCATGGCGTCACGCATGGCGGCCAGGTCGACGACCGCCGGAACGCCCGTGAAGTCCTGCATCAGCACGCGCGCCGGGCGATAGGCGATTTCCTTGTCGACCTTGCCCTTGTTCACCAGCCACTCGGCGAGCGCCTTGATGTCGTCCTTGGTGACGGACCGGCCGTCTTCGAAGCGCAGAAGGTTCTCGATCAGCACCTTCATGGAGAAGGGCAGCGACGAGATGCCGGGAAGACCGTTCGCCTCCGCATCGGGCAGGCTGTAATATACGTAGGTCTTTCCCCCCACCTTCAGCTTCTTGCGGGATTTGAAGCTGTCGAGCGACGGCTGGGTCACGGGCAGGATCCTCTTTTCGAGCGGGCGGCCGGTCGGCCAGTCCTTCTTGTCCGGAGAGAGGGACCCCGGCGGCACGTGCTTGCCCTTGAGCGCTTCGCCGCAGCCCGCGCCAAGCCGCAAGGGATCCGCCGAGCGCGCCGGAACCGGCGCGATCAAGACAGGTCCGCGAGGCTGGCACGAGCCCGGAACGGAAGCCGGGCCACGGTCGTCGGGGCGGGGTCTCTCCGATAGGCAGGCCAAACCCGCGGCCGAAGACACGGGACGGAACACGACGGCGCGGGTCCCCCACTCCGCATGGCCCGCCATGGTCCTTCGCCACGGGTTGCAAGCCCTATACCGAATTTCGTAAGGCGAGACCAGAACTGTTCGAAACACGCGCCCGGATGTGATCCGCGTCTTTCGTCTGATGACCGTCCTTCCGTGATGCAATCCCGGATGGCACAATGAGGGGCCCGCCGATCATGACGGCTGCCGGTTCGATCACCGCACTCTCCGGAACCGGCCTCGGCTGCATCCGGGGCGGACGGCGGCTTTTCGCTGGGCTGGACTTCCATCTGCCCGCCGGCCGCGCCCTGGTTCTCACCGGCCGCAACGGCGCGGGCAAGACCAGCCTGCTGCGCCTGGTCGCAGGGTTGCAGCAGCCGGCCGAAGGCGGGGTGCGGCTCCATGGCGCGCCTGCCGACGAGCCGCTCGGGCCCTATCTCCACTTCGTCTCCCATCTCGATGCCATAAAAGCAGCCGCCACGGTGCACGAGACGCTCAGCTTCTGGGCAGCCTGGCTCGGCACCGGTCCGGGTGCGGACGCCGCCCCCCTGCCCGCCGCCGGGATCGACGACGCCCTCGACCGTCTGGGCCTCGGCGATCTGGCGGACCTGCCGGCCGGCCACCTCTCCGCCGGCCAGCGCCGCCGGCTGGCGCTCGCCCGGCTGCTCGTCGCCCCACGCCCGCTGTGGCTGGCCGACGAGCCGACGGCCGCCCTCGACCGGGCCGGCGAGGCCCTCTTCGGCACCCTCGTCGCCGAGCATCTGGCCGCCGGCGGCCTCCTGATGGCCGCCACCCACCAGCCATTGCCGGTGGCCGACCCGCTCGGCCTGGAAATCGGACGCCGCAGCGCCCCGGCCGGAGAGGAGGAAACCCGATGAGCCCGCTTCCCGCCCTTCTCTCCCGGGAGATCCGGCTGGCGGTGCGCGCCGGTGGCGGCGCCTTCGTCGGCGTGCTGTTCTTCCTCGTCCTCGTCAGCCTGATGCCCTTCGCGCTCGGGCCGGACATGGGGCTGCTGGCCCGCATCGGCCCGGCGATCCTGTGGATCGGCGCCCTGCTCGCCACCCTTCTCGGCCTCGAACGCCTGTTCCAGACCGACCGGGAGGACGGCACCCTGGACCTCCTCGTCACCGGCCGGACGCCCCTGGAGCTGGTGGTGGCGGTGAAGGCGCTTGCCCACTGGCTGACGAGCGGACTGCCGCTGGTGGCCGCCGCGCCACTCCTCGGGCTGATGGTCGGCCTCGATCCGGAGACAATCGGCCTCACCACCCTCACCCTGCTCATCGGCACGCCGGCCCTCACCCTGATCGGGGCGATCGGGGCGGCGCTGGTGGCCGGGCTCCGGCGCGGCGGGCTGCTTCTGGCCGTCATCGTGCTGCCGCTCTCGGTGCCGGTGCTGATCTTCGGCGTCGGCGCGACGGCTGCCACCGCCGGTCCGGCCGGCACCGCCTCCCAGCCGCTGCTGATCCTGACCGGTCTCGTCCTCGGCCTCGCCGTGCTTGCCCCGGTCGCCGGAGCGGCCGCCCTCCGGGCCGGCCTGTCGGACTGAGCCGGCGCACGGAAAATTCCTTTTCCAGCAAATGGATGGCCGTTCTCTTTTGACCTGTCCGGACAGCCCGCCGCGGCCAAAGCGCGACATCGGCGCAACGCCGGACAAGATTAACGCCCGGTTTCCCCGGGGAGGCGCCGGGGCCGCTTCCGGGATCGGACTCCCCCGGGCTATGGTCTCGCAACGGATGATTCGGGGGGTCTGACCGGATCGGCCATCGACACGACGTCCGAGATCGCCCGGGGCGAGCCGGACTAACGAACTTCCGGCAGGGTCCCGGACGCAAGAAGAGGTGCAGGTATGCCGGCAGGGGGGCTCCGCGTGTCGATTCCGGATCGTGGAGACACGACCGGCATTCGTCGCGCTCTCGCCCGGCTTGCCGCGTGTCGTCCGGGTCTCCTGCTTTCGGGCACCGCGCTTGCGACGGCCGCCTCGGCCGCACCGGCCGCGGCCGGCTTCGGCGGGGCGCTGGATGTCGGCCCGGTCGCCTGGAGCGCGCTCATCCTGGGGGCGGTCGGCTTCGGGGCGCTCACCGCCGTCACGGCGCTGCGCGACCGCACCCGGCTTGCCGCCCGCACCCGCGCCGCCGAGCACCAGGCCGCCGACATGATGCGCCGGCTCGATCAGGCCGAGGCCCTCATCGACGGCGACGACCAGCGGGTCGTGGTCTGGGACGGCGTCTCGGCGACGCCGGTGCTGCGCGGCCGGCTGAGCCCGACCTCAGGCGCACCGCGGGATCCCGCCGTCTTCCTCAATTTTCCCGCCTGGATCGGTCCTGATGATGCGCCGGAGCTGATGGCGCGCCTCGACCGGCTGCGCCGGGACGGCACCACCTTCACCATGCGGGTCATCACCCGCTCCGGCGGCTTCGTCGAGGTGACCGGCCGTCTGGCCGGCAGCCAGGCGGTGGCGCGCTTTCGCGATCTCACCGGCGAGCGGCGCCATGTGGCGGAGATGGAGGACCGGCAGGACGGTCTCGTCTGGGCCGCCACGGCCTTCCGCACCCTGCTCGACTGTGCCCCCTTTCCGGCCTGGCTGCGCGGCCCCGATGGCGCGCTCGCCTGGGTCAATCCGGCCTATGCCCGGGCCGTCGGCGCGCTGGATGCCGATGATGCGGTGGAAGGCGGGCTGGAGCTGATGGACGATGCCGGCCGGCGGGCCCTCTCGGCCGCCGGCGCCCGCGCGCGCTCCCAGCTCCGCGTCTCCTCGGTCATCGATGGCGAGCTGCGCCGGCTGGATGTCACCTCGGTGCCCGTCGATGACGGCGGCAGCGCCGGCGTCGCCATCGACGTGTCGGAGCTGGAACGGGTGCAGAGCGCCCTCAAGCGCACGGTGGACTTTCACGCCCGCACCCTCGACCAGCTGGCCACCGCCGTCGCCATCTTCGGGCCGGACCGGCGGCTGCAGTTCTACAATGCCGCCTATCAGGCGATGTTCGATCTGGATCCGGCCTATCTGGAGAGCCGGCCCGACGATTCCACCGTGCTCGACACGCTGCGCGCCCATCGCCGGCTGCCCGAGCAGAGCGACTATCCCGGCTTCAAGCGCGATCTGATGGCCACCTATCAGGCCGTGGAGCCGCGCGAGCATCTCTGGCCGCTTCCCGACGGGCGGACGCTGCGCGTCATCGCCGCTCCCCAGCCGGAAGGCGGCGTGACCTATGTCTACGAGAACCTGACCGAGCGGCTGGCGCTGGAATCCCGGCACAACGCCCTCATCCAGGTGCAGGGCGAGACCCTCGACCACCTCTCCGACGGTGTCGCCGTGTTCGGCCTCGATGGCCGGCTGCGGCTGTGGAATCCGGCCTTTGCCGATCTCTGGCATCTGGACCCGCACACCCTGCCCGACCGGCCCCACATCACCCAGGTGGTGGCCGTCGCCCGCCGGATGCACGAGGACCCCGATCTCTGGGACAATCTCTCGGCCATTGTCACCGGCTGGCAGGACAGCCGCAGCGCGATCTCCGGCCGCATGGAGCGCCTCGACGGCACCGTGGTGGACTATGCCACCGCGCCGCTGCCCGACGGCTCGACGCTCCTCACCTTCCAGAATGTCACCGCCAGCGTGCGCATGGAGCGCGCCCTGAAGGAGCGCAACGAGGCGCTCGTTGCCGCCGACAAGCTGAAGAACCAGTTCATCCAGCATGTGTCCTACGAGCTGCGCTCGCCATTGCAGTCGATCATCGGCTTCTCGCAGTTCCTGGCGACCGACGCCCTCGGGCCGCTGAATGCGCGCCAGCAGGAATATGTCGACTATATCCGCTCGTCCTCGGAATCCCTGCTGGCCATCATCAACGACATTCTCGATCTGGCCGGCATCGACGCCGGCGTGCTGCGGCTGGAACTTGAGCCGGTCGACATCGAGGAGGCCATCACCGCCGCCCTCGACGGCGTGCGCGCCCGCCTCGACGAGAAGCATGTCGAGGTCGCGGTGATGGTGGCACCGGGCAGCGGCCCGGTGATCGCCGATGCCAAGCGGCTGCGGCAGATCCTGTTCAATCTGGTCTCCAACGCCATCGCCTTCTCCGAGGCCGGCGACCGGGTCGAGATCCGCTGCCGGCCGGAAGGCAATGCCGTGCGCCTCAGCGTCCATGACGAGGGCCGCGGCATCCCCGAGGACCGGCTGGGAGCGGTGTTCGACCGTTTCGTGACGGACACGGGATCCAAGCGCGGCGCCGGCCTCGGCCTGTCGCTGGTGAAGAGCCTGGCCGAGCTGCATGGCGGCTCGGTCGCCATCGATTCCAAGGAAGGGGTCGGCACCACCGTGGTCGTGCGCCTGCCGCGCCGGGCCCGCGCCGGGACCGCCATGCGCACCCCGGACCGGGAGGCCGGTGAATGACATCCGCAGCCCTCGACTGCCGCGTGCCCCTCGATGACGAGGCGGCGACCATCCGTCTGGGCGAGGATCTGGCCATCGCCCTGAAGCCCGGCGACACTCTCGCCCTCGAAGGCGATCTCGGCGCCGGCAAGTCGACGCTGGCCCGGGCCTTCCTCAGGGCGTGGGCCGACGATCCGGAGCTTGAGGTCCCGAGCCCGACCTTCACCCTCATCCAGACCTACGAGCTGCCGCGCGGGGCCGTCGCCCATGCCGATCTCTACCGGCTCGGCGACGTGTCGGAACTCGCCGAGCTCGGCCTCGACGATCTCTCGGCCGACGGCATCCTCCTCGTCGAGTGGCCGGACCGGGCCGAGGGCACCCTGCCCGGCCGCATCGCCCGGATCCACCTCGCGCTGGAGCCCGGCAGCGAGCGCCGCATTGCCACCCTTGAGGCCGCGGGCGAGCTGGCCGGCCGGATCCGCCGCACCCTGGAGATCCGCGCTTTCCTGAAGGCCGCCGCCTGGCCCCGGGCCGGGCGCCGCTTCCTCCAGGGCGACGCCTCCGCCCGTGCCTATGAGCGCATCAATGGCGGCGTCGGCCGGGCGGTGCTGATGAACGCCCCGCGCCAGCCCGATGGCCCGCCGGTGCGCGATGGCCTGCCCTACAGCCGCATCGCCCATCTGGCCGAGGACGTCCGTCCCTTCGTCGCCATCGGCGCGGCGCTGGCGGCGCGCGGCCTGTCGGCGCCGCGCCTGATCTTTGCCGACATGGATGCCGGGCTGCTGCTGCTGGAGGATCTCGGCTCCGAACCCGTGGTGCACGAGCGGGCACCGCTGCCCGAGCGCTATGCCGTGGCCGTCGACCTGCTGGCCGCCTTCCACATCACGCCGATGCCGCAGACGGTGCCGCTCCCCGACGGGACCGACTACACCCTGCCCGCCTATGATGCCCGCGCCATGGGCATTGAGGTGGACCTGCTGCTCGACTGGTACCTGCCGCACCGGACGGGCGGACGCCTGCCGGCGGAAGCCGAGGCCGAATTCCGCGGCCTCTGGTCGGCCCTGTTCGACACGCTCGCCACCACCGAACAGCGCTGGGTGCTGCGCGACTATCACTCGCCGAACCTGATCTGGCTGCCGGAGCGCTCGGGCATCGCCCGGATCGGCGTCATCGATTTCCAGGATGCCGTTCTCGGTCCCTCGGCCTATGATGTTGCCTCGCTCGCCCAGGATGCCCGGGTGACGGTCGCCCGGGATCTGGAAGAGGTGCTGCTGGCGCGCTACACCGCCCTGCGCACGGTGGCGGATCCGGCCTTCGATGCGGAAAGATTCCGCATGGCCTATGCCATCATGGCGGCCCAGCGGGCGACCAAGATCCTCGGCATCTTCGCCCGTCTCAATCACCGCGATGGCAAGCCGGCTTATCTCGCCCACATCCCCCGCGTCGCTGCATATCTGATGCGCGCGCTCGAGAATCCTGTTCTGTCCGGGCTCCGGCACTGGTATGAGCGGCATCTGCCGGAGACCTGACCGCCGAGACGCGACGCCATTTCCCCACTGCGGAAATGGTCCGGGCCGGATCCGGCACGCATCATGAATGAGCAAGACTTGAAGCGGTCCCCGGAGGTCTCAGCCGGGCGCCGGCTCCCAGGAGCAGACGGGGAACGGTATGGGACGTCCTGAGCGCGCGATGGTGCTGGCGGCCGGAATCGGCAAACGGATGCGGCCGCTGACTGCCATGACGCCGAAGCCGCTGATCGAGGTCGATGGCCGGGCCCTCATCGATTATGGCCTCGACCGGCTGTGTGCCGCCGGCGTGCGCGAGGCGGTGGTCAATGTCCATTATCTGGCGGATCTGGTCGAGGTCCACATGTCCAAGCGCGACATGCCGGCCATCCGCATTTCCGACGAGCGCGAGCAGCTGCTGGATACCGGCGGCGGCATCGTCCGTGCCCTGCCGGTCCTCGGCGAGGCGCCCTTCTATCTCATCAACTCCGACAGCTTCTGGATCGAGGGCGTGAAGCCCAATCTCGACCTTCTGGCCGAGACCTTCGATCCGGCCCGCATGGATGCGCTGCTGCTTCTGGCCAGCACCGTGCAGGCCGTCGGCTATGATGGCCGCGGCGATTTCGACATGTCCTCCGCGGGCCATCTCTCCCGCCGGCCGGAGCGCACCGTCGCCCCCTTCGCCTATGCCGGTGCGGCGATCCTCTCGCCGGCGCTGTTTGCCGGCGCACCCGCCGGGGCCTTCTCCCTCAACACCCTGTTCGACCGGGCGATCAAGGCCGGCCGGCTGCATGGCGTGCGCATGGACGGCATGTGGCTGCATGTCGGCACGCCGCCGGCGATCCGCGCCGCCGAGCGCGCCATCGGGGACAGCGCCGCGTGACGGCCGGGGGCGCGGGGACGGAACCGGTGGCGCGGGTGTTCACCATCCCGCCGACGGTGGACTTTCTGGACGCCCTGGTGGCCGGCATTCTCGATGGCCGGATCATCCCGGGCGTCGCCCCGCGCACCGATCCGCTGGCGCTTGCCGATCTCACCCTCTATGTCCCCTCCCGCCGCGGCGCCCGGGCGCTGGGCGAGAGCTTCCTTTCGGCGCTCGGCACCCGCGCGGCCGTGCTGCCGCGCATCCTGCCGCTTGGCGACGTGGAGGAAGACCGGCTCGCCGTCGAGGTCGATCCGGATCAGGACATCCTGGCCGGCACCGGCCTTGCCCCCGCCATCCCGCCGCTTGACCGGCTGCTGGCCATGACGCGGCTGGTGGAGGGCTGGTCCAAGCTGCTCTCGCCCACCGCCCTCCAGCTTCTGCCCGGCGCCGCGCCGGCGGTTCCGGTCTCCTCGGCCGATGCCGCCCGGCTGGCCGCCGACCTGCTCGCCCTCATGGATCAGGTGGCGACCGAGGGCGCAGGCTGGGACGCGCTGGCCGGTCTGGTGCCGGAGACCTTCGCCGGCCACTGGCAGATCACCCTCGCCTTCCTGTCGATCGCCACCTCCGCCTGGCCGGACCTTCTGGCCGAGCGCGGCCTGCTGGACCCGGCCGACCGGCGCAACCGGCTGCTTCTGGCCGAAGCCGCCCGGCTGGCGGCGCGGCCGGGCAAGCCCGTGATCGCGGCCGGCTCCACCGGCTCGATCCCCGCGACCGCCGCCCTGCTCTCGGCCATCGCCCGGCTGCCTCTGGGCGCCATCGTGCTGCCCGGTCTCGATCAGGACCTGCCGGACGACGCCTGGGCGGCCATCGGACCGGAGGCGGCGAGCCATCCGCAGTTCGGCCTGAAGAATCTTCTCGGTCGCATGGGGATCGGGCGGACGGACGTTCAGCCCCTTGTGCCGCCGCCCTCGCCGGCGCTGGCGCTGCGCAGCCGGGTGCTGTCGGAGGCCTTCCGGCCGGCCGAGACCACCGAGGGCTGGCGCGCGGCGGTCACCACCCTGGCCGACACGCCGCCGGGGCTGGAGGCGGCCTTTGCCGGCCTCTCTTTTGTCGAGGCGCCGACCGAGCGCGAGGAATCCGCCACCATCGCCGCTCTCCTGGCCGATGCCGCCCGCGCCGGCAGCGGCGCCGCCGCCCTGGTGACGCCGGACCGCATCCTCGCCCGCCGGGTGGCGGTGGATCTCCGGCGCTTCGGGCTGGAAGTCGACGATTCCGCCGGCCAGCCCCTCGGCACCACCTCCGCCGGCATCCTGATCCGGCTGGTGACCGATGTCGCCGCCCGGCCGGCGGATGCCCATGTGCTGCTCGCCCTGCTGAAACACCCGCTCGCCCGCTTCGGCCGCGAGCCGGGCGCCGTCACCTCGGCGGTGCGCACCGTGGAAATG
>JBBSSF010000112.1:0-9077 GCA_038242345.1 Hyphomicrobiales bacterium | reverse complement strand
TCCCTCACCGGCGACCGGATTTCGGGCGGCGCGGGAGATGACCGGCTGACGGGCCGCGACGGCAACGATAATCTGGGCGGCGACGCCGGCAACGACGCCCTGAGCGGCAGCGACGGCAATGACACGCTGGAGGGCGGCGACGGCCGGGACACCCTTGCCGGGGGCGATGGAGGCGACCGCCTCGACGGCGGAGCGGGCAATGATGTGCTGAGCGGCGGGAACGACCGCGACGTGCTCTCCGGCGGCAGCGGCGACGACCGGATTGATGGCGGCGCCGACCGCGATACCCTCGCCGGCGGCGATGGCAACGATACCCTGATCGGCGGCGCCGACAACGACATGCTCGCAGGCGATGCCGGGCGCGACAGCCTTGATGGCGGCACCGGTGATGACCGGATCAGCGGCGGCGCCGACAACGACTTGCTGACCGGACAGACCGGAAATGACAGCCTCACCGGCGGCGATGGCCACGACACCCTGATCGGCGGTGCCGGCCACGACCGCATCGAGGGCGGCCTCGGCCGCGATACCCTGACGGGCGGCGACGGCCACGACCTGTTCATCTACGACACCGTCGACGACAGCCCGGCCACCGCCCCCGACCTGGTGACGGACTTCGTCTACCACAACGATCTCATCCGCCTCACCTTCATTGACGCCAACAGCCAGCTGGATGGCAATCAGGGCTTCCGCTTCCTCGGGACCTCTGCCTTCACCGGCGCCGGTGGCGAGCTGCGCACCTTTTCCTCCAGCGGCCAGACCACGGTCCTTGCCGATCTCGACGGCGACAGGGTGGCCGATTTCCGCCTCACCGTCTCCACCGCCACGGTGCTGACGGCAGCCGACTTCCTGCTCTGACGGCGGCAGGCGGGCCCCGGCGGACCGGCCTCCGTCCTCAGCCGGCGGCCGTCTCCGCCAGCACCATGTCCAGCCGCTCCAGGAACAGGTCGGCATTCGCCCGGCTGAACACCAGAGGCGGGCGCAGCTTCAGGATGTTGGCCTGCGGGCCCGTGGCGCTGATGAGAACGCGGCGCTCCCGCAGCCCGTTGACCACCCGGCCGGCGCGCGCGGTCGCGGGCGCCCTGGTCGCGCGGTCGGCCACCAGCTCGACGCCGAGGAACAGCCCGGCGCCGCGCACGTCGCCGATGGCCTCGTGCCGGCCGGCAAGCTCGCGCAGCCCCTCCAGAAGATAGGCTCCGACCGAGGCCGCATTCTCGGCGAGCCCTTCGCCCTCGATCACGTCGAGAACCGCGAGACCGGCCGCGCACGACACCGGATTGCCGCCGAACGTGTTGAAATAGCGCAGCTTGCGGCCGAACTCGGCGACCAGCTCCGGCTGCACGAACACGCCGGCCAGCGGGTGGCCGTTGCCCATGGGCTTGCCGACGGTCACCATGTCCGGCACCAGCTCGTGGCGGGCAAAGCCCCAGAAATCCGTGCCCACCCGGCCGAAGCCCGGCTGCACCTCGTCGGCGATGAACAGGCCGCCCTCGGCCCGGATTGCCGCCACGGCGTCGGCAAGGAAGCCGGCCGGATCCGGAAACACCCCGTCGGACGAGAAGATGGTGTCGACCAGAAGCGCCGCCGGGCGGATGCCGTTCGCCTTCAGGTCGGCGATCGCGGCGCGGACATCGGCGGCCATCCGCGCGCCGACGTCACCGGCGCGGCGATAATGGTCGGGCGCCGGGATCAGCCGGGTCGCCGGGTTCTTCGGTCCGTCGGGCCCGAGCGCCGGCGACAGCTCCGCATCCACCTGGGTGACGCCATGATAGGCGAAGGCGGTGATGAGGATGCCGGTGCCGCCGGTCGCTGCCTTTGCCAGCCGCAGCGCCAGATCATTCGCCTCCGAGCCGGTGCAGGTGAACATCACATGGCCGAGCGCCGGGGGCATGCGGGCCAAAAGCCGCTCGGCATAATCGAGGATGACCGGGTTCAGATAGCGGGTGTGGGTGTTGAGCGTAGCGGCCTGGCGGGCGATCGCCGCCACCACCTGCGGATGGCAGTGCCCGACGGAGGCGACATTGTTGTAGACGTCGAGATAGGCATTGCCGGCCGGATCGAACAGCCACACGCCCTCGCCACGCACGATGTGAACCGGGGTCTCGTAAAAGAGCCGGTAGGCGGGCCCGAGCAGGCGCTGCCGGCGCGCGATCATCTCCCGTTCGGCGGCGGAGAGGCTGGCGGCAGTGGCCGGATCGAAGGCATTGGCCATGGTCATGGCAGAAGATTACCTCGAACTACCAAAGAACCCTTTTTCAGGGACCTTCGGCATCACCTGAAAGTGCTCTCGTCCCCGGTGGCCGCGGCGACCGTCCGGTCGCGGGCGGCCCGGGCGTCGAGCGCGGCCAGCCGGGAGAGCCCGCTGGCCGCACCCGCGGTGTTGCGCAGGAGATAGGTCCGGTTTTCCGGATAGCGGGCGGCGCGCCAGTTCGCCACCGTCAGGGTCATGGCCATGCGGGTGGCGATGAGGTCCGGCAGCAGGGCGGCCTCGTCCACCGTCAGCGGCCGCACGGCGGCATAGCCGGACAGGAAGGGCAGCACGCCATCGAGCGGATCGCCCTCGGGCGCCGTCTGATAGGCCGCCGCCACCGCCACATCATTGACGAGGGCCGTTTCCACCAGATCGCCGAAGTCGACGAGGCCGGAAATCCGGTCGGGATCGTCCGGATCCAGCAGGATGTTCGAGGGGTTGAGATCATTGTGGACCACCTGGGTGCGCAGGGTCTCCAGCACCGGCGCCACCTGCCCGGTGAAGCGCGCCAGCACCGCGCCGGCCAGCGCCCGCTGCCCGGAATCGGCGATGTGGCGCAGCAGCGGCACCAGCTCGCCGGCATGGCGCAGGTCCCAGAGCACATGATGCCGGGCCACCGGGTGATGGAAATCGCCGAGCGCCAGACCGAGCCGCGCCAGCGCCGCCCCGGCCGCGCGGCGGCGGGTGTCGGTGCGCGGCCGCTCGCCCATGGGCACGCCGGGCAGCAGGGTCTGCATCCACACCGCATGGCCGACCCCGTCGGGCCCGAGCACCGTCGCCAGGGACGCCCCGTCCCGAGCGGGCCACAGCCGCGGCACGGGACAGCCGGGATCGCGCGCCGCCACATGCCGGAGCGCAAGGGTCTGGAACTCGATGACGGCGGGATCCTCGGCCGTGTTGGCGATCTTCAGCACGAAGGCGCGGCCATCGGCCCGGTCGAGGCGAAAATTCTGGTCCCGCTCGGCCGCAAGCGGCCGGATGGTGCCGGCAAGGCCGAACTGGACACGGGCAATGGCCGCCGCCTCGCCTTCGGAAAAGGCAGGCGGATCGGAGGAGAACAGCCCTTCGGGGGCAGCAGTCGGACGGACGGGCAGCATGGTCGCGGGAATCCGGGAGGAGCGGACGGCTCCTTATACCAAAGATTCCCGAACAGGACTCGCGAGAGCATTTTCAAGCGACGTGGATGCCGGTCCGCGTGAAGAAAATGCGTAAATTCAAAATCCTGGAGCGCTTTCTGTGACCCCGGGCGACCGGAAAGGGCTCCAGCTATTCCGATGCGGATTTCCCATGCCCCCGGGGGGCCTAGGGAAATCCGCGTCTCTTGAGGAACGCCATGCGGCCAGCATCTGGCGGTTCCGGCAGGAGAGCGGATTTCCGCGCCGCCCTGAGGGGGCCGTTCAGGCCGGCTGGGTCGCCAGCGCGTCGAAGGCCTCCAGCGCCCGGCTGGCATAGACGGTGGCCGGGCCGCCGCCCATCTCGATTGCCACCGACAGGATCTCGATGAGCTCCGCCCGGCTGGCGCCATGCTTCAGGGCTTCGGAGACATGAAAGACGATGCAGTCGCCGCAGCCCTTGTGGACGGCCAGCGCCACCGCCACCAGCTCCTTGTGTCTGGCCGGAAAGATCCCGGAGTTGGTCGCCGCGCCCATGAGGGAGCGGAAGGCCCCCATGGTCTCCGGCGCCGCCTTCGCCAGGGCGCCGAAGCGCTGGCCCATCGCCCTCAGGTCCTGAACGGCCGTCATGTCAATTTCGCTCCCTCCACAGAATTCTTCACGCGAAGTGAATGCGGCGCGCGCGCGCCCCGGGGCGCCGGAGCGGCCGGAAAGGACGCCCCCGGCCGCCCGCAGCCCCCGTCGGGATCTCCGGGCCGCGCGTCCGCCTCAAGCCGGAGACCCGCTGAAGGCCTCCGGCATCCCCCGCCCGCTCAGTCGAACACCATGCCGCCATCGACCAGCAGCGACTGGCCGGTCATGAAATCGCTGTCGGCGGAGGCAAGGAAGCGGGCGACGCCCACCAGATCCTCCGCCACCGACGCGCGGCCGAGCACCGCAACGGCGGCAAACTCGTCGAAGGCCTCATTTTCCCGGGTGGTCATGCCCTCGTCGCGGAAGCCCTTGTCGATCACCTTCCACATCTCGGTGGCGACGACCCCCGGACAGATGGCATTGGCGGTGATGCCGTTCGCCCCATAGGCCCGGGCGGCGGCCTGGGTCAGGCCGATGACGGCGAACTTGCTCGCACAATAATGGGCCAGCGGCGCATAGCCCTGCTTGCCGGCAATCGACGCCGTGTTGACGATCTTGCCGCCACCGCCCTGGGCAAGGAAGGTGCGGATGCCCTCCTGCATCCCGATCAGCACGCCGAGTGCATTGACATCATTGATGAAATACCAGTCCTTCTCGGTAATGTCGAGAAAGGCCCTGGTCTGGGCGACGCCGGCATTGTTGAAGAGCACGTCGAGACGGCCGAATTCGTTGACGGCGGTGTCGATCATCGTGCGCACCTGATCGCGCTTGCGCACGTCCACGGCAACCGGGACCGCGGTGCCGCCGGCCGCCCGGATCTCGCCGGCGACCCGTGCCGCCGCTTCCGCCGAGAGATCGGCGATCACCAGCTTCGCGCCATCGGCGGCGAGCGCCTTCGCCATTGCCGAGCCGATGCCACCGGCCGCCCCGGTGACGATGATGCTCTTGTTCTTCACATCGGGCATGAGATTCCCCCCGCGCGGAATTGCGCCCGACCGGGCGTCCGCGCCTTTGAGCGGGGCCAGCGCGTGCGCTGCCCCGAAACAGGAAAAGATGAAGCCGTCCGGCAGACCCTCGCCCGCCGGACGGAAGCCCGCTAGCGGCCGATATGGCCGGCCAGCAGCTCGTTCACCCGGTGGGCCTTTTCCATCTGCACCATGTGGCCGGCGCCGGGGATCACCTCGGTGTGGGCACGGTCGCCCAGCGCCCGGGCGTGAGCGGCCGGGATGATGCGGTCCGCCTCGCCCCAGATGACGAGCACCGGCTTGCCGAGCCCCGCCACCGCGGAGGCGAGCACGCTGGCCTGCCGGCCCTCGGGAAACACCCCGGCGGCAAGGGTCGCAAGCGCCGCCTCGACCCCGTCCAGCCGCTTGAACTTCAGCACGTCATCGACAAGCTGGCGGGTGACGATGGCCGGGTCGGCAAAGAGCTGCTCCAGAAGCGGCTTCAGCTCCTTGCGCGAACCCGCCTTCACGAAGCGGGCGAGATAGTCGCCATTGATCTCCGCCCCGAGGCCGGCCGAACCGATGAGAGTGAGGGAATCCACCCGGTCCGGCGCATCGACGGCCACCTGCATGGCGGTCGCCCCGCCCATGGAATGGCCGACCAGATGGGCGTGGCGGATGCCGACGGCATCCATGAACGCCCGCACCGCAGCCGAGAGCCCCTTGAGGTCGCTGTCCTTCACCGCCTTGTCGGACTGGCCGTGGCCCGGCAGATCCAGGGCATAGACGGTGCCCAGATGGGCGAGACCGTCGATGTTGAACAGCCAGTTGTCGAGATCGCCGCCGAAGCCGTGGATGAGGAGGATGGTGCGCTCCCCCTCCCCGCGTCTGGCATAGCGGATGCGGCCGGCTTCGGTGTCGATGACCTGCGGCGGCGGGGCACCGGCCTCCTCGGCATCCTCCTCGCCGACCGGGGTGGCGAAGGCGGCAACGAAGGCGTCGATCTCGTCCTCGGCCACCTCGGGATCGGCGATCACGCCGATGAGGGCCTTCACCGGATAGACGGTGTTGGTCTCGCCGATGGCCCGGCGCAACAGGCCGGCATCGCCCGCCTCCACCACGCCGGCGATCTTGTCGGTCTCCACCTCCAGGATCTCGTCCCCCACCGAGATCGGGCTGCCGACGGGCTTCAGCCAGCCCGTCACCTTGCCCTCGGCCATGGAGAGACCCCACTTCGGCATCACGATCGGCTTGATGCGTTCGTTCATGCGCGTTCTCCTGATTGGACCGGGCGCCTGGGGGTGCGGACCGCCCGCAGGCGCCGGAAGAACAGCGGATTTCTCGAATGCCGCCGGGGACATGAGAAATCCGCATCGGAATGGCTGAGCCTTTCAGGGGCCGCTGCTGTCAGGCCACGAGTTCGGCGACGGTGGTGCGGCCGACGGCAGCCGTCACGGCGTCGACGGAGGGGATGTAGAGGTCTTCGAGCACCGGCGAGAACGGCACCGGGGTGTGCGGCGCCGTCACCATCTGCGGCGCGGCCTTCAGGGCCCCGAAGGCGTTCTGGGTGACGAAGGCGACGATGTCCGAGGCGATCGAGCAGCGCGGATTGGCCTCGTCGACCACCACCAGCCGGCCGGTCGACTCCACACTCTCGATGATGGTGTCCCAGTCGATGGGCGAGAGGGTCCGGAGGTCGATCACGTCGGCCTCGATGCGCTCGGTGCGGGCGAGCCTGTCGGCCGCATCCATCGCCCGGTGCACCGTCAGGCCATAGCCGACGATGGTCACGTCGCGGCCCTCGCGCATCAGGTTCGCCTCGCCGAACGGAATGGCATAGGATTCCGCCGGCACTTCCGTCTCGTGGGCATAGAGATTCTTGTGCTCGCAGAAGATCACCGGATCATCATCGCGGATCGACTGGATCAGGAGCCCCTTGGCATCATAGGCATTGGACGGGCACACGACCTTCAGGCCCGGAACATGGGTGAACATCGGCGTCAGCATCTGGGAATGCTGGGCGGCCGCGCGGAAGCCGGCGCCGACCATGGCGCGGATGACCACCGGCGTCTTGGCCTTGCCGCCGAACATGTACTTGAACTTGGCCGCCTGATTGAGGATCTGGTCGAAGCAGACGCCCATGAAATCGAGGAACATCAGTTCCGCCACCGGGCGCATGCCGCAGGCGGCGGCACCGACGGCGGCGCCGATATAGGCGCTCTCCGACAGCGGCGTGTCGATCAGGCGATTGCCATGCTTGGCATAAAGCCCCTTGGTGACGCCGAGCACGCCGCCCCACGCATCGTCCTCGCCGGGCGCGCCGGCGCCGCCGACGATATCCTCGCCCAGCAGGATGACGCTGGGGTCACGGCGCATTTCCAGGTCCAGCGCCTCGTTGATCGCGGTCTTGAAGCTGATCTTGCGGGCCATCTGCGGTCCCTCCCGAAGAAACGTTTCCGATCGTCTTGTTTTTCTTGATGCTCAGTAGGAGACGTAGACGTCCGTCAGAAGATCGGCCGGGGTCGGCAGCGGGGCGGACTTGGCGGAGGCGACCGCATCGTCGATCAGCAGCGCCACTTCCCGGTCGACGAGATCGAGATCCCCTTGCGCCAGCACACCGGCGGAGGTGACCCGGTTGCCGAAGATCTTCAGGCAGTCGCGGGTCTCGCGGTTCAGCTCGTTCTCGCCCTTGGCCTTGTAGGTCTGGGCGTCGCCCTCGAAATGGCCGAAGAAGCGGATCATCTTGCATTCCAGCAGCGCCGGCCCGCCGCCGGTGCGCGCCCGGCGGATGATCTCGCCGGCCGCCTCGTGGACGGCAAAGAAGTCGGTCCCATCCACCGTCACGCCCGGAAGACCGAAGCCCGCGGCGCGGTCGACATAGGAATCGACGGCGGTCGCATACTCGACCGACGTGGACTCGGCGTAACCGTTGTTCTCCACGACGAAGATCACCGGCAGATTCCAGATGGCGGCAAGGTTCATGCTTTCCAGCACCGTGCCCTGATTGGACGCGCCATCGCCGAAGAAGGTGATGCCGACGCCGCCATCGCCGCGGAACTTGGCCGCAAGGCCGGCACCGCAGATCAGCGGCGCGCCGGCGCCGAGGATGCCGTTGGCGCCCATCATGCCCTTGGAGAGATCGGCGATGTGCATGGAGCCGCCCTTGCCGCGACACGCCCCGGTGACCTTGCCGTAGATCTCGGCCATCATCTCGTGGACATCGACACCCTTGGCGATGCAATGGCCATGGCCGCGATGGGTGGAGGCGATGCGGTCGACATCGGTCAGATGCATCATGATGCCGGTGGCCGTCGCTTCCTCGCCGGCATAGAGGTGCACGAAGCCGGGAATGTCGCCCTTGGCGAATTCCACATGCAGACGTTCCTCGAAATCGCGGATCGTCCGCATGGTGCGGTAGGCTTTCAGCAGGTCGTCCCGGGACAGCGGGAACGGATTGTTGGACATCGTCGGTCCTCCCTTAAGGTCTTTTGCTTCAGGCGCCGGCTTTTTTGTTCCGGTCGTCTTCTCTGTCCGGGCCCACCCGCGGGCAGACCGGACTCGCGTCAGGCCGGCGCCAGGACCGGCGGCCGGTCGCGCATCAGGCCGCGGGCGGCAGCCGCAGCCATCACGGCGGAGACGTCGATGGTGCGGAACGCCTGGTCGCGCAGGGTGAGGGACACCACCTGATGGGCGTCGAAGAACAGCTCGCGCTCGCCGTCCAGCGCCACCGAGCCCGCCGCCAGATCCGGTGCGAAGGCCGTGCCCGCGGGCATCCGCGACACCGCGGCGATGCCGATCGGCGCGATCAGCCCGGGAGCGATCGGCGCCCGCACGGTGAAGGCGGAAAGCTCCGGCCGGGCGAGCTTCAGGATCAGCCCGCCCGGCTCGTCGCGCCGGACCGGCTCGGCAAGGCCGGCGATCGCCGCCATGCCGATCACCTCCGGATCAGCGAAGGTGACGTAGAGCTCGCGGAAGGTCTCGGTGCGCCAGAGGGCGCGCGCGCCCACGAAACGGTCGGTGACGAGAGCGACATCGACCAGGGCGATCTCCGGCTCGGCTTCGTCGAGGCGGACCTCGATCCACTTGTTCCACGCCAGCGCCTGGGCCGCCGGAATGCGGCCGGAGACGGCAAGGCCG
>JBBSSF010000111.1:0-9083 GCA_038242345.1 Hyphomicrobiales bacterium | reverse complement strand
CTCGACGCCCTCGCCGACCGGGATGATCTCGCCGGCCCCGTGCTGTTCCTCATCGGCCGGGCCGTTGCCGAGGCCGATCTCTCGACTGCCGAACCCCTGCGCGCCGCCCTTGCGCGCGCCGCCTGACGGAAGACCGATGACCAGAGCTGCCCCCCGCCTCAAGGCCGTGACCGCCAACAGCCTGCGCGACGGCGACGTCGTGTTTCTGGATCCCCGCGGCGGCTGGACCCGGGCGATCGAGGCGGCCGCCACCTTTGACGACGCCGCGGCCCTTGAGGCGGCTTTGGCCACCGGCGCCCGGGCCGTGGCCGACACCCTGGTGGTCGGCGTCTACGCTATCGACGTCGCCCGGGACGGACTCCGGGTGATCCCGTCCCACATCAAGGAGCGGATCCGCGCCGCCGGCGGCCCCACCATGGCCGTCGGCCCGGCCGCGTCCCGCAGCGCCTGAACCGGTCAAGGACTCGACCATGTATCGCTATGACGAATTCGACCGGACCTTCGTGGACGCCCGCGTGGCCCAGTTCCGCGACCAGGTGGCGCGCCGGCTCTCCGGCGAGCTGACCGAGGACCAGTTCCGCCCGCTGCGGCTGATGAACGGCCTCTATCTCCAGCTTCACGCCTACATGCTGCGCATCGCCGTGCCCTATGGCACGCTGTCGCCGAAGCAGATGCGCATGCTTGCCCGCATCGCCCGGGACTATGACCGCGGCTACGGCCACTTCACCACCCGCCAGAACCTCCAGTTCAACTGGCCGAAGCTGGAAGACGTGCCGGACATTCTGGCCCGTCTGGCCGAGGTCGAGATGCACGCCATCCAGACCTCGGGCAACTGCATCCGCAATGTCACCGCCGATCATTTCGCCGGCGCCGCGCCGGACGAGATCGTCGATCCGCGCCCGATGGCCGAGATCATCCGGCAGTGGTCGTCCATCCACCCGGAATTCTCCTTCCTGCCGAGGAAGTTCAAGATCGCCGTCTCCGGTGGCGAGACCGACCGCGCCGCCATCCGCTTCCATGACATCGGCCTGCAGGTGGTCAAGGCCGAGGACGGCAGCATCGGCTGGGAAGTCTGGGTCGGCGGCGGCCTCGGCCGCACGCCCATGGTCGGCCGGCTCATCAACCCGTTCGTGCCGGCCTCCGACCTGCTCGCCTATCTGGAAGCCGTGCTGCGGGTCTACAACCTGGAAGGCCGGCGGGACAACAAGTACAAGGCCCGCATCAAGATTCTGGTGCACGAGACCGGCATCGAGGAGATCCGCGCCTCGGTCGCCGAGGAGTTCGCGCGCATCCGCGGCGGCGCCCTCACCGTGCCCGAGGCGGAGCTTGCCGCCATCACCGCCTATTTCGCCCCGCCAGCCTTTGCCGGGAAGCCGGCCGTCTCCGCCGCGCTGGAGGCGGCAAAGGCCGCCGATCCGGCGTTTGCCGCCTGGGTCGCCCAGAATGTCCGCCCCCACAAGGTGCCGGGCCATGCCTCGGTCACCATCTCGCTGAAGCCCATCGGCGGCATCCCCGGCGACATCACCGCCGACCAGATGGAGGCCGTGGCCGACATTGCCGAGGCCCACGCCTTCGCCGAGATCCGGGCCAGCCACGAGCAGAATCTCGTGCTGCCCCATGTGGCGCTCGATGACCTCAAGGCCGTGTTCGACGGTCTGGTGGCCGCCGGGCTGGCCACCGCCAATGCCGGCCTCGTCACCGACATCATCGCCTGCCCGGGTCTGGATTATTGCGCGCTGGCCAACGCCCGCTCGATCAACATCGCGCAGGGCATCTCCGAGCGCTTCGGCGCGGCCGAACGGCAGCAGGAAATCGGCCCGCTGGCGATCAAGATTTCCGGCTGCATCAATGCCTGCGGTCATCATCATGTCGGCGCCATCGGCATTCTCGGCGTCGACCGCAAGGGCGAGGAAGTCTACCAGATCACTCTTGGCGGCGCCCCGGGCGTGGATGCCGCCATCGGCAGGATCATCGGCCCCGGATTCACCACAGAGACCATCGTCGATGCGGTCGAGACCGTCGTGAACACCTATGTGACCCTGCGCGAAAGCCCGGCCGAACCCTTCCTCGCGGCCTATCGCCGGCTGGGCGACGCGCCCTTCAAGGAGGCCCTCTATGGTGCCGCTTGATGCTCCTCTTGCCGCCGCGCCGGCGCTCCCGCCGGCCGAAGGCGCCGCGCTCGCCCGCGCGGCCCGGCTGGATGCCCTGCACGGATCCGAGGACGCCGCCGGCATCCTCCGGGCGGCCATCGCCGCCTTTCCGGGCCGTCTGGCGCTGGTCTCCTCCTTCGGGGCCGATGCGGCGACGCTGCTGCATCTGGTCTCCACCGTCGATCCGTCCCTGCCGGTGATCTTCATCGACACCGGCAAGCATTTTGGCGACACCCTCACCTACCGCGACCGGCTCGTCGCCCGCTTCGGCCTCACCGACGTGCGCTCGGTGGGCCCGGATCCGGTGCGGCTGGCCGCCGAGGATCCCGACGAGGTGCTGTGGTTCCACGAGGCCGACCGCTGCTGCGCCGTGCGCAAGGTGGAGCCGCTGGCGCGCGCGCTGGAGGGCTTCGACGCCTGGATCACCGGCCGCAAGCGCTATCAGGCCGCCACCCGCGCCGGTCTCCACGCCTTCGAGGCCGATGGCGCCCGGGTGAAGGTCAACCCGCTGATCTCCTGGAGCCGGGACGAGGTGCGCGCCTACATCGCCGCCCACGACCTGCCGCCCCACCCCCTCGTCGCCCAGGGCTTCCCCTCCATCGGCTGCATGCCCTGCACCGATCGCGTCGCCCCCGGCGAGGACGAACGGGCCGGCCGCTGGCGCGGTCAGGCCAAGACCGAATGCGGCATCCATCTGGGGCTCGTCGGGCGCGAGAAGGACGGGTCGGGGATCTGACCTTTTCGGGGGCCGTCTGGCCCCCGATCCCCCGACCGGGAGGCGCAGCCTCCCGGACCCGCCAGTTTTTCTGGAATTCAGGAACAGGGACGCTCCGGGCACCGACCCGGCGATCGGCCTCCCGGAGACAGCCTCATGTCCGACCTCTACCGCGCCGGCCGTTTCGAGCCTGACGACTGGACCGTGATCGCCGCCGATGCCCCGGTGCCGGCCGAGGGCAAGGCCCTGCTGCCACTGGCCCGCTGGCTTGCCGAGCGCGACACCCTTGCCGGCGACAACCGCCCCCTCGGCGTGATCGTGCAGCCGGGCGAGGACGTGCGCGCGCTCGCCCCCGATCTCGCCCGCCTTGCCGTCATCGCGCTGGCCTTCCCGGCCTTCACCGATGGCCGCGGCTATTCCTCCGCCCGCATCCTGCGCGAGGAACTGGGGTTCCGCGGCGAACTGCGCGCCGTCGGCGACGTGCTTCTCGATCAGGTGCCGCATTTTCACCGCTGCGGCTTCGATGCCCTCGTCATCGCCAACGGCCCGACCCGGGCCGCGCTGACCCGCGGCCATATCCCGGACGTCGCGCTGCGCATGCAGCCGACCGGCGTCGGCGACGAGGTCGCCGCTGGCGGCCGGCCATGGCGGCGGCGGGTCATCTGAGATCCCCCCGGGTCTCCGTCATCGCCCGCTCCAGCACGGCGAAGATGCGGGGATCCGCACACTGGGCGACGTTGAAGCGCAGCCGGTCGCCGGCACTGCGTGACACGCTGAAGACGTCGCCCGGGGCCAGCACCACCCCTTCGGCCAGCGCCCGGCGGGCAACCGCCGCGGCGTCCAGCCCGTCGGGCAGCCGGCACCACAGGAACATGCCCGCCACCGGCCGGGGATCGGCAACGATCCCCAGCGCCCCCAGCCGGGCAAGGGTCGCCGACATCGCCCCGGCCAGCCGGTCGCGCAGGGCCTCCACATGGCGGCGATAGCTGCCATCGGAAAGCAGCGTCAGCATGAGATCCGCCGACAGCCGCGGCGGGCCGAACCGGGTGGCCAGCGCCAGATCGGCCAGCTCCTCGATCCAGTCGGCCCGCGCCGCGATGTAGCCGCAGCGCACCGCCGCCGTCAGGGTCTTGGAAAAGCTCCCCACCTGCACCACGCGGTTGAGGCCATCAAAGGCCGCATAGCGCGGCGACGGCACCGGCTCGAAATCCGCGAAAATGTCGTCCTCCACCACGACGAGATCGGCCGCTTCCGCCAGCGTCAGGATCTGGTGGGCGACACCCGGTGACAGGGTGCCGCCGGTCGGGTTGTGCAGCGCCGAGTTGGTGACGTAGAGCCGCGGCCTGTGGGCCGCCAGCGCCGCCCGGAAGGCCGTCACATCCGGTCCGGCCGGGGTGCGCGGAACGCCGATCATCTCCACCCGGTGGGCGGCCAGCAAGGCGCGGAAATTGAAATAGCAGGGATCGTCGATCAGCACCCGGTCGCCGGGAGCAAGCAGGAAGCGGCACACCAGGTCGATCGCCTCGGTGCCGGAGCCGGTGACGAGCAGGCTGTCCGGCCCGGCTGGTACCTGCCGCTCCCCCAGCCGCCGCGCCAGCAGCCCGCGCAGCCGGGCATTGCCGGACGGTTCGGAATAGTCCGTCAGCGCGACGAGCTCCGCCCGGGCCGCCGTCTTCAGCGCCCGGCGCAGCGCGGCTTCCGGCATCCACTCCGGCGGCAGCCAGCCGCAGCCCGGCCGCAGCATCTCCGGCCCCGCCTCCAGCGACTGGCGCGACACCCACAAGGGATCCACCTCGCGATCCAGCCGCGGGCCGATGCGGGCCAGCGTCAGCGGAGCCAGCGGCGCCGAGACATAGAAGCCGGAGCCCGGCCGCGACCGGATCACCCCATCGGCGGCCAGCCGCTCATAGGCTTCCACCACCGTCGACACCGACACCCCGAGGGTCTGCGCCGCCTGCCGCACCGAGGGCAGCCGCGCCCCCGGCGTCAGCTGCCGGGTGGCGATGCGCCCGCGGATCGCGGCCATCACCGCCTCGATCCGGGTGGCCGGCGGATCCGTTCCAGCTGAAAGCGTGGCCAACCGTATTGCTCCCGATCCCCATACAGTTCTCGCCAATTGTACTGGTCCGTGCCTGTTCCGTCGAGCCGGCACCGGCAACAAGGAGAACCGGACAGCAACAGGCAGGCGGGCACAGGGCATGGACCGGACGACGGATGGCTGGGTGAGCGGCTTCATCGGCATGGCGATCTTTTCGGGCTCGCTGCCGGCAACCCGGCTGGCGGTGGCCGGCTTCGATCCGCTGTTCCTCACCGCTGCCCGGGCAACGATTGCCGGCCTGATTGCCGTTGGCCTGCTGCTGCTCCTGCGCGAGCGACTGCCGAAGCGGGGGGATCTGCTGCCGCTGGCCCTTGTTGCCGGCGGGGTGGTGGTCGGCTTTCCGCTGCTGACGGCGCTGGCGCTGCGGCACATGACATCGGCGCAGTCGACCGTCTTCATCGGCCTGCTGCCGCTCTCCACCGCCCTCTTCGGCGTGGCGCTGGGGGGCGAGCGGCCGCGGCCGGCCTTCTGGCTGTGTGCGCTGGCCGGCAGCGCGCTGGTGGCGGGCTTTGCGTGGGCACGCGGCGGCGGCGGGCTCTCCCGCGGCGACGTGCTGATGCTGGCCGCCATTCTCGTCTGCGGCGCCGGCTATGCCATGGGCGGACGGCTCTCGCGCCGCCTCGGCGGCTGGCAGGTGATCTCGTGGGCCCTGGTGCTCGCCTTGCCGGCCATGGTGGCGGGAAGCCTCTACACCCTGCCCGCCAGCACGGGCGACGTGCCCGCGGCCGCTTGGGCCGGCCTCGCCTATGTCGCCCTGTTCAGCATGCTGATCGGCTTCTTCTTCTGGTATCGCGGCCTCGCGCTGGGCGGCATCGCCGCCGTCGGCCAGCTCCAGCTGCTCCAGCCCCTGCTCGGACTGGCGCTCGCCGCCCTCCTCCTCGGCGAGACCGTCGAACCGTCCCTGCTCGCCGTGACGGCCGGTGTGATCGTCTGCGTCGCCGGCGCGCGGATGTTCGCCCGCTAAGATTTTTACTTCTGAAACACGAACGCCGCGCCGATGGCGATGAAGGCGAAGCCGATGCCCTGCTTCCAGCTGATCGCCTCGCCCAGATAGGCCCAGGAGAAGATCACGAAGATCGTCAGGGTGATGATTTCCTGAATGGTCTTCAGCTGGGCGGCCGAATAGACCGAATGGCCGATCCGGTTGGCGGGAACGGCAAAGCAATATTCGATGAAGGCGATGCCCCAGCTGATGAGGACCACCGGAACGAGGGACGCCTGCGGGAATTTCAGATGCCCGTACCAGGCGAAGGTCATGAACAGGTTGGAGCAGACGAGCAGCAGGATCGGCGCCAGAAAGGCGACGGGGCCGGAGCCGGCAAATGCGGACATGGGCGAAATCCGGAGGAGACGCGGGAGAGGCGCCGGAAACTTCCTAGCCGAAGCGCAGCTTGAGGAACAGGATGGCGGCGGCCAGCACGAAGGTCACGGTGTTGGCGGCGATCAGCGACGGGCGACCGAGCAGGAGGCCATAGAGCAGCCACAGGAAGATGCCGGCGGTGAAGGCCAGCTGGGTGAGGAGCGAGATCGCCGCGGCATCGCGGCTGCGCAGGATCTTGATGGCCTGTGGCACCCAGCAGATCGTGGTCAGGAAGGCTGCGGCAAAGCCGACGGCTTCAGTGGCAAGCTCAGGCATCATCGGGGACTGTCCGGAACCGCCAGCAGCGGCGGACGCGCCAGCCCCGGACGGCTCCCCTCATATGACGCGCCCCGCGCGGGAGCGCAAGCGGCGCGCGCACCCGGCAAAAGGCAACGGCCGGATCCGGGCTTCCCCGGATCCGGCCGTCGAACGGGCAGGCAGATCAGCGCTTGAAGCCGGAGAACAGGTCACCCGCCGTCAGGAGGACGATGGTGCTCAGCATTCCGAAGGTGCCGCACAGCGCCAGCACGATGACGAAGGGATAGCCGATCAGCCAGGTGAGGATGACGATCAGGGCAACGACGTTGAACGCGAACCAGTACTTCGCATCCGGCCGACCACGCAGCGCATCGTTAATCATCCAGCCAAGGACGGGGATGCGGGAAACGAGCGAACCGGACTCTGCCATCGTATCTGATCCTGAAAGAAGGTGGGAGAGAGACCCGCCCGCCGTCCCGGCCATGTCGCCGGCGGCGATCGCGCGTCTCCGATGCGCCGCACCATAGCGCGGCCGGCTTGCGCCGAGAAGTCAAAACCCACGGGATTTCACGTATCCCGCCTCGTCCCTTGGACGGAGGCCCGGCGCCACGGGATTGCCGGATTCCGGTGCCTTTCCGGTCCGCGCCCCTTCAAACCCGGGCGGCGATGTTCTACTTTCACCCTCATGGCCCGCACCCCGTCCCCCCGCCCCGACCGCCCCGCATCCGCCTCCCCGGCGGAGGACGGCCCGTTCGCGCCCGATGGCTTCGGCGAGAGCCCGCAGACGCCCTTCGAGGGCGTGCCGCTGTCGGGCTCGATCGCCGACTGGGCGGCCGAGATCGAGGAAGCAGCGCGGGCGCCGCTGGCTCCCGTCCCCGAGGCCCCGGCCGACCCTGCGGCGAAGGCGAAGAAGCCGGCCCGCCCCCGCGCGCCCAAGACCGCCCCGCCGGCGGAGGGCAAGAGCGGCGGCCGCACTGCCCGCGGCACCTCCATGGGCGGGGCCGGCAAGACGGCCAGGGAACGCGCCGCCGGTGGCCTCAACCCGGTGGCCTGGCTCGACAGTTCGCTGGAAGACGCGGCATCGCTGCCGTCCACGGCGGTGACTGCGACGGTGGCCGCGCTGTCGTCCCTCATCGAGCATGGCCGGCCGGAATTTCACGACAAGACCTGGACGCCCCACCGCCCGCCCCGGCCGGAAAAGAGCGAAGGCGGCATCCCGCTCAAGATCGTCTCGCCCTACGAGCCCAAGGGCGACCAGCCCCAGGCCATCGCCGATCTGGTGGCCGGCATCGGCGAGGACGACAAGACCCAGGTGCTGCTCGGCGTCACCGGCTCGGGCAAGACCTTCACCATGGCTCAGGTGATCGCCCGCACCAACCGCCCGGCGCTCATCCTCGCACCGAACAAGACGCTGGCCGCCCAGCTCTATGGCGAGTTCAAGAGCTTCTTTCCCGATAACGCGGTGGAATATTTCGTTTCCTACTACGATTATTATCAGCCGGAAGCCTATGTGCCGCGGACGGATACCTATATCGAGAAGGAATCCTCCATCAACGAGCAGATCGACCGGATGCGCCATTCGGCCACCCGGGCACTGCTGGAGCGCGACGACGTCATCATCGTCGCCTCGGTCTCGTGCATCTACGGTATCGGCTCGGTCGAGACCTACACGGCGATGACCTTCTCGATCCAGGTGGGCGACCGGATCGACCAGCGCCAGCTTCTGGCCGACCTTGTGGCGCTGCAGTACAAGCGCTCGGACATCAACTTCATCCGCGGCACCTTCCGCGTGCGCGGCGACACCATCGAGATCTTCCCGGCCCATTATGAGGATCGCGCCTGGCGCATCTCTCTGTTCGGCGACGAGATCGAATCCATCACCGAGTTCGATCCGCTGACCGGGCAGAAGTCCGGTGCGCTGAAGTTCGTGAAGATCTACGCCAATTCCCATTATGTCACGCCGAAGCCGACGCTGGCCCAGGCGATCAAGTCGATCAAGGACGAACTGAGGGGGCGGCTGGCCGAGCTGACCGCCGCCGGGCGTCTGCTAGAGGCCCAGCGGCTGGAGCAGCGCACCCGCTTCGACATGGAAATGATGGAGGCGACCGGCGCCTGTCCGGGCATCGAGAACTATTCCCGCTATCTGACCGGCCGCCAGCCCGGCGAGCCGCCGCCGACGCTGTTCGAATATCTGCCCGACAACGCCCTCGTCTTCGTGGACGAGAGCCATGTCACCATCGGCCAGATCGGCGGCATGTACCGGGGCGACTTCCGCCGCAAGGCGACGCTGGCCGAATATGGCTTCCGCCTGCCCTCCTGCATGGACAACCGGCCGCTGCGCTTCGAGGAATGGGATGCCATGCGGCCGCAGACCGTCTGCGTCTCGGCCACCCCGGGCAAGTGGGAGATGGAGGAGGCCGGCGGCGTGTTCGCCGAGCAGGTCATCCGCCCGACCGGCCTCACCGATCCGGTCATCGACGTCCGCCCGGCCCGCTCCCAGGT
>JBBSSF010000110.1:0-9100 GCA_038242345.1 Hyphomicrobiales bacterium | reverse complement strand
GGTGGCGTCGGTCAGGCGACCATCGAGATCGCCAAGCTTATGGGCGCCCGGGTGATCGCCTGCGCCTCCGGCGCCGACAAGCTCGCCGTCGGCCGTCGCCTCGGCGCCGATGCGGTGATCGACTACAACACCGAGGATCTCAAGGACCGGCTGAAGGCGTTGACCGGCGGCCGGGGCGTCGACGTGATCTTCGACGTGGTCGGCGACCGCTACACCGAGCCGGCGCTGCGCTCGATCGCCTGGAAGGGGCGCTATCTCGTTGTCGGCTTTGCTGCCGGCGCGATTCCGAAGATCCCGCTCAATCTCGTGCTCCTGAAGGGCTGCGACATCCGCGGGGTGTTCTGGGGCGCGGCCGTCGAGCGCGATCCGGCCGGCTACCAGCGCGACATGGCCCGGCTTCTCGGCTGGATCGCCGAGGGCAGGCTCCAGGTGCTGATCCATGGCGAATATCCGCTCGCCGAGACGGCCGCGGCCCTTGGCGAACTCTCCGGCCGCCGGGCTCTCGGCAAGGTGATCCTGCGGCCCTGAGCCGATCGACCGGCCGGACCCCGACGGGGCCCGGCCGGTGTGGCGGCGATCAGGCGACGCCCGGGGCGCTCTTCAGCGCTTCCGACGGGCTGGTCAGGTCGAGCACCACTTCCATCACCGCCTCGTCATCGGGCGAGGGATGGACGGTGAAGCCGAGGGAGCGGCAGAGATCCAGCATCGGATGGTTCTCGCGCAGCACCTCGCCGGTGATGGTGTTGATGCCGTCGGCGCGGGCATAGTCGATGATGAGGCCCATCAGCACCCAGCCGAGCCCCTTGCCCTTCTGGTCCGAGCGCACCAGCACGGCATATTCGCCGCTGCCATGGTCCGGATCGCAATGGAGGCGCACGCCGCCGAGCAGGGTGCCCGTATCCGCCTCGAAGGCGGCAAAGGCCATGGCGCGGGCATAGTCGAGCTGGGTCAGCCGCGCGAGGAAGGCGTGGCTGAACTCGCGCACCGGCGCGAAGAAGCGCAGCCGCAGATCATCCTGTGTCACATGCTCGAACAGGTCCTTGAAGGCCGGCTCGTCCTCTGGCCGCACCGGCCGCACGAACAGGTGCGAGCCATCCTTCAGGCTGACGATGCGCTCCAGCTCGCGCGGATAGGGCCGGATGACGAGGCGCGGATTGACGCCGCGTCCGCTGCGGGCGGCCGCCGGCCGCAGCCGGGTGCGGGCATCAAGCGCGGCAATGCCATCGCTGGAGAAGGTCAGCGGGTCGATTTCCAGCTCGGCGATTCCCTCAAGATCCACAGCCATCTGCGAGAGTTTCACGAGAATCTGCAGGAGCGGCTCGCGGTCGACCGCGGCGAATTTCGGGTCCCGCGTCAGGCGGGAATAGAGCCGGGTGCGGGCGAGCATCCGGCCGGCGAGCGCCAGATCGAGGGGCGGCAGGTCCACCACCCGGTCGCCGATCGCCTCGGCGCCGGTGCCGCCGCGGGCGAGCATGACCACCGGCCCGTACACCGGATTGTCGGCACTGCCGGCCAGAAGCTCCAGCCCCTTGGCGATGTCGGCCATGGGCTGGATGACGAGGCCGGAGACCAGCGGCTTCAGGATCGGATCCTCGTCCACCCGGCGCAGCAGGATGCCGGCGGCGACCCGCACTTCTTCCGGCGTTGCCAGCCCGGTCCGCAGGCCCGAGATCGCCGTCTTGGAGGAGATCGCCGGCGCCTCCAGCTTCACCACCAGCCGACGCGCGCCCTCGGTGAACAGCCGCGTGGCCGCCGCCACCGCCGCCTCGACATCGGTGACCGTGATGCTCGGCAGCAGCGGCACGCCATAGATGGAGAGGAGCTCCGCAGTCTCGTCCGTGGTCAGCCAGTCGCTGCCTCGGGCCTGTCCGGCCTCGACGATGGCCCGGGCCCGGGGGGTGTCGAACTCCAGGGTGTCCGGCATGGAGGGCGGGGTTTCCATCAGCTGCTCCTGGCCCTCCGCATAGCGGGACAGGTGCAGGAAGCTGTCGATGGCCGCGCCGGTACCCTCGCGCACCAGAACGCCGGCCGCGCTCAGCCGCCGGCGCGCCTCCGGAGCGGCATCGAGCATCACCGCCAGCACCGGCTTGGCCTTCAGGTTGCGCTTGCGGTTGGCTTCCGCAGCCTTCGCGATGGCCTCGGCCGATTCGTCGGTGGAGGAGAAGGCGCCGGGCGCCACGATGGTGAGCACGCCATCGGTATCATGATCGGCCAGGAAGGCGGCCACCGCCGCGCCCACATGGTCGGCGGCGGCATCATCGGCCAGAATCGCCGGATTGGCCGGGCGCGCCAGCGGCCGCACGAGGCTGGCGAGCTTTTCCAGCGTCGCCTCCTCGGGCTGGGCGAGGCGGCCGCGGCGATAGGCCAGCCGGTCGGCGGCGATCGCCCCGAGGCTGCGGCCGTTGGCGACCACCGACAGGCGCCGGCCCGAGGTGGACCGGTAGCGGCTGACGGTCTCGGCCGCGTCCAGCATCTCGTCGATGTCGGTGACCGAGAGCACGCCCGCCCGGGCGAGGGCGGCAGCAAACACCGCATCGGGATCCGCCAGCCGGCCGGCATGGGTGAGGGCCGTTTCCGACTGGCGCCCGCCGGAGCCGGCGCGGATGACGATCACCGGCTTGGTGCGGGCGGCCGCCCGGGCGGCGGGGAGGAATTTGGCCGGATAGGGGACGGTTTCCAGATGGACGAGGATCGCCCGGGTGCGGCCGTCGGCGGCCATCCAGTCGAGCAGGTCGCCGACATCCACGTCGGTCTTCTGGCCGAGGGACACGACGGCGGAAAATCCGAAGCCGCGGGCGCCCGCCACCGCCAGGGTGGCGTTGATGATGGCGCCCGAGCGCGAGATCAGCCCGAGATCGCCCTTGGGGGCGGCAAGGCCGGTGAGGGAGCCATCGAGGCCGACGCCCGGGGCCTGGACGCCGAGGCTGCCGGGGCCGATCAGGCGCACCTGATGGCGCCGGGCCGCCTGCAGGGTCTCGCGCACCAGGGCCGCCGGCCATTCGTCATAGCTCGGCGCCGTCAGCACCACGACCCGGGAGCCACGGGCGCCAAGGGCGGCCACCGTCTCCGGCGCGTTCTCCGGCGTGCCCAGATAGAAGGCGAGATCCGCGCCGCCCTGGGCAAGCTGGTCGGGATGATCGAGATGCTGGAGCGCCGGCGCCACGGCCGAGGGGCCGAGGGCGACCAGGGTGGTGCGCGGCGCCCGGGGCGGGGCGATGAGCTTGGCGAGCAGCCGGTCCACCACCGTCTGGGGCAGCGGAGACGGGCCGATCACGCCGATGCTGCGGGGGCGGAACAGGGCGTCGAGATTGCGGATCGTCATGGAAATCGGCTCCCCGCCGCTTCAGGAGCGGCCATCGGCGGACGGGCGGAGCCATCCGGGCTGCGGGCGCGGGATCCGGCCGCGCAGACAGGAGAGGACTTCCGCAGGCTCAGGACACCTGTCGGGAGCCGGGAAGCGGCCGGAGACAGCCCGGCCGTCGTCCCATGATCCCCCGAACAGACGGACGCGACCCGGCGGCCCATGCAGCGCACGTCCACCGGCTGTGCCGGCCCCTGGGGGAGGGAAATTCCCCGGCGGTCGAGAAACCGGCGGACCGGGATGCCCCGTCCGCCGGCTCGAAGACGGAATCGGGATCACCGGCCCGGCCCGGACGGGCCACCTGCCGGGCGAGGCCCCCCCGAGCCCCGTCCGGTCCGGTTGCGATCAGTGGGCCATCAGGACCGGTACGGTCATCGAATCGAGCATGCCGCGGGTGGCGCCGCCGAGGATGAATTCCCGGAAGCGGCTGTGGCCATAGCCACCCATGACGACCAGATCGATGCCGTTGTCGGAGACGAAGTTGAGAATCGCCGCTGCCACGTCGCCACCCGGCGACGGAATGCGGGCAACCTCGACCGGCTTGCCATGGCGCGCCAGATGCAGCGCGACATCGGCCCCCGGATCCTCGTCCAGGGCGCGCCCCTTGTCGACCACCACCACGGTGATCTTCTCGACGAGGTCGAGCAGACCCACCAGGGCGCGGACCGAGCGGGCGGCGGTCTTGGAGCCGTCCCAGGCCACGGCGACATTCTTGGCCGCGAAGCTGGCGGTCTCGATATAGGGCACCAGCAGGACCGGGACCGTGGTCTCGAACAGGAGGGCCTCGATGAGGGCCTCGCGCATCGGCTCCTCGGTGCCGGGTTCGAGCTGGCCGACGATGGCGAGATCGGCGAGGCGCGCCCGGGCGATCAGGCTGTTGGCCGCGCCGTCCACCACGGAGAACAGCTCCGGCTCGCTCGAAACCCCGCTGGTGCGCAGGAACTGGTCGACGGTCGCCGCCGCGGTCTTGGCGCGGGTCTCGGCGGCGTCGCGGGCTTCCATCAGGATCTCGGCCGGGATGGGCGTGGCGAGATAGGCAGCGCTCACCGGCTCGACCACCGGGGCCAGCGCCGTCACGTGGGCGCCCGCCTTGGCCGCGAGATCAGCAGCCACCCGGGCCGACGGACCAATGCCCGCCAAGTCCACGATCGTGAGGACATCCTTGATCGGGCTCTTGCCGCTCATGTCTGCGTACTCCGTGCGTTTCCGGCAAGCGGTGCTCCCGCTCTCCGAATGTTGTTCTGGCAGAGGAAAGGGACCGTCCGCCTTGACGCCTGTCAATCCCGATGAGGCCATCTCTCTGCCTGGACGACAGCTTTTTTTGCGTGGCGCCCCCGACACAGGGCGCCGGGACGTGCCGATCAGGGGGAGACAGAAATTGGCCCTATGGTAAACAGATGGTTCATCCGGCCGCGTGCCGGAGGCAGGGGGCCGCAGCCGCCCGGCCTGCCGTGACGTGACTCACCCGCCGTGATGGCCCTCCGCGGGGCCGGCGCTGCCCGGAAGGTTCGGCATGACACCACGACTCCGCTCCATGACCGCCAGCCTGCTGTTCTGGACGGGGAGCCTTGCCGGTGCCCAGGCCGGACCGGCTCCCGTCGCCGACCAGCCGCCGGAGCTGACCCACACCCCCGACATGCTGCCCGACATCTCCGGCGGTCCCGGCTTCTATGTGCGGGCGGATGTGGGCGGCACGAAGCCCCATGCCGGCTCCATCCGCACCAGCGGTCCGCTGGTGCCGTCCGGCACCGAGGCCACCGGCAAGACCGATCCGTCCTTCCTGATCGGCGCCGGCGCGGGCTATCGCATCAGCGACTGGCTGCGGGTCGAGGCCACCCTCGATCATGCCTTTGCCGCCAGCATCACCGCCGACTCGTCCTGCCCGGGCTGTCTCTTCTCGTCCCGCCTCACCACCGATTTCTCCCAGACCGTGGGCCTGGGCTCGGTGTTCCTCGACCTGCCGGGCATCTGGCGAGTGAACCCCTATGTGGGCGCGAGCCTCGGCCTTGCATTTCTCGATGTCGGTTCCGCGACCCTCACCGCCGGTCCCTATGAGCTGAGCCACAAGGGGACATCGAGCTGGAATCTGGCCTGGGGCGGCTCCGTCGGCGCCCTTGTCGATCTGGGGCACGGGGTCTCGGCCGATCTCGGCTACCGCTATCTGGATTATGCCAATTCCGACCTCAGCCTGAAGACCGGCGGCGCCTCGGCGAGAGCCCGGGATGTCCAGTCCCATGCCATCCGGCTCGGTCTGATCTGGCAGCCCTGGTGAGGTCCGCCTTTTTCTCAGGCGCCGCCGGGACCCTGGCAGTTCCCGCCCGTGCCCGGCGGGCAGGCGGGCCATCCGCGGGCCGCAGCTGCGACAATCGCGGGCAGGGCTGAAATTTGTGCAGTTGCCGGACGGAGCAGCAGGCGGGGCAGGGGGTGCGGAAATTCCTCTTGTTTTTCAATTCTCCGTTGGAGCGCCCGGATCCCGGTGCCGGCCCGGGACGGCCTCAGGGACGCCAAAAGCCGGGCGCCGCGCGGAGTTTGGCCATCATGCATGCATTGACGCCCGCGCCGGCTTGGCTTATGCAAGTTCCCAGAGAGTTGGAGGCTAGGGTTCCGGTTGCAGCCCACAGATGATCCCGGAGACGGGATGAGGTGGCAACGTCTGGTCCGAGAGTTTCCGCCCGACCGGAAGACATCCGGCCGGGTACACGGAGGGACAAAAGCCCGGGAGACCTCAGTGACGTCCGTGGAACGGCGCACTCGGGTTTCCTTTTTCGAGGTCCCGGGTACTCCGAAGATCGACCGCACCGAGCGTTTCCTCTTCGCCCCTGACAGGCGAAATCCGTGTGCAGCCGATCCTCTCTCCGGCGCGGCCTCTCCCCGCGCATGAGGTGCCAATCCCACGGTCTTGATGACGCCGGCCCCGGCTTTCCCGGGTCCAGGACCGACACCGAAGGGATTGCGCCATGACTGCCTCCATCATCCGGAAGTCCGTTAGCCGCCGCGGCCTTGGTCGCCTGGCCGCCGCTGCTGCGGCTCTGGCCCTGCTTGCCGGCCAGGCCCCGGCCGAAGCCGCCCCGAAGAAGGATTTCAAGGTCGCCTGGTCGATCTATGCCGGCTGGATGCCCTGGGGCTATGCCGCCGATCATGGCATCGTCAAGAAGTGGGCCGACAAGTATGGCATCACTATTGATGTCGTTCAGTTCACCGACTATGTCGAATCCATCAACCAGTACACCGCCGGCGCCTTCGATGCGCTGACGGCGACGAACATGGATGTTCTCGCCATTCCCTCGGTGGGCGGTGTCGATACCACGGCGGTGATCGTCGGCGACTTCTCCAACGGCAATGATGCGGTGATCCTGAAGGGCGCCAACACCCTCGCCGACATCAAGGGCCGCAAGGTCAATCTGGTCGAATATTCGGTCTCCCATTATCTGCTGGCCCGCGCCCTTGAGAGCCAGAACATGACCGAGCGTGACGTGACCGTCGTCAACACCTCGGATGCCGATCTCGTGGCTGCCTACCAGACCTCGGATGTGACGGCTGTCGTCACCTGGAACCCGCTGGTGGCCGAGATCATGGGCAATGCGGATGCGAAGAATGTCTTCAACTCCTCCAACATTCCCGGCGAGATCATCGACCTGACGGTGGCCAACACCGAGACGCTGAAGGACAACCCGGATTTCGGCAAGGCACTGGCCGGCATCTGGTATGACACCATGACCGCCATGCAGGGCGACTCCGCGGCGGCCAGGGAAGTCCGCACCGCCCTCGGCAAGGCCTCCGGCACCGACCTTGCCGGCTACGACGCCCAGCTCGACGCCACCCGCATGTTCTATGATCCGGCAGAAGCCGCCGCCTTCGTGCGCGGCAAGGAGCTGCCGGTCACCATGGACAATGTCCGCGGCTTCCTGTTCGACCACGGCCTGTTCGGCAATGGCGCGCCCTCTGCCGACATCGTCGGCATCGAATTCCCCGATGGCTCCGTGCTCGGCGACAAGGGCAACGTGAAGTTCCGCTGGACCGATGCGTTCATGGTCCAGGCCGCCGACGGCAAGCTCTGAGGCCGGCTCCCGGGGGCTCCGGTTGCCGGAGCCCCGCCTTTTCCGCCCGCTTTCCGATCTGCCCCGCCGCCGCTGCCGGAGCCGAAGCCATGCGTCTCGTCAACCGAAGACCGGATCGCACCGTCGCGATCTTTCTTGCCGCCCTGCCATTCGTGCTCGTGCTCCTGGCCTATATTGCGGGATCGGAAGCGCGGCTGGCGGAAAACCCCCAGGACAAGCTGCTGCCGGGCTTCGCCTCCTTCGGCGATGCCATCGCGCGCATGGCCATCGAGGCCGACAAGCGCACCGGCGACATCCTCCTGTGGAAGGACACCGTTGCCAGCCTGACCCGGCTGCTGGTGGCGCTCGGTTGCGCCACGGCCGTGTCGCTGGTGCTCGGCATCCTCACCGGGCTCATCCCCTATGCCCGGGCGACGCTGGCGCCCTTCATCGCCATCGTCTCCATGGTGCCGCCGCTCGCCGTGCTGCCGATCCTTTTCATCCTGCTGGGTCTCGGCGAGGCCTCCAAGATCGTGCTGATCGCCGTCGGCGTGACGCCCTTCATGGTCCGCGATCTCGCCCTCAAGGTGGAGGAAATGCCGGCCCAGCAGATCATCAAGGCCCAGACGCTGGGCGCCAATTCCTGGCTGATCGTTCTCCGGGTGGTGATGCCGCAGATGCTGCCGCGGCTCATCGATGCCCTGCGGCTCTCCATCGGCCCGGCCTTCCTGTTCCTGATCGCGGCCGAGGCGATCGCGGCGGAAGCCGGCCTCGGCTACCGCATCTTCCTGGTGCGCCGCTATCTGGCAATGGACGTGATCCTGCCCTATGTCCTCTGGATCACGCTGCTCGCCTTCGTGATGGACTGGCTGCTGACCCGCCTCCAGGCCGTCGCCTTCCCGTGGTTTGCCCAGGCGAGGGCGTCATGACCGGCATCGTCATCGAGAATGTCTGGAAGGAATATGGCGACCAGATCGTGCTGGAGAACATCTCCCTCACGATTGCGCCCCGCTCCTTCGTCGCCCTTGTCGGCCCGTCTGGCTGCGGCAAGACCACCTTCCTGAAAATGCTGCTGTCCGAGGAGCGGCCCACCCGCGGCCGCATCCTGATCGACGGCGAACCGATCTCGCCGGAGCCGGGGCCCGATCGCGGCGTGGTGTTCCAGCGCTATTCGGTGTTTCCGCATCTGACGGTGCTCGGCAACGTCCTGCTGGGGGCCGAGCTCGCCGCCTCGCCGGTCACCGGCCGGCTGTTCGGTCCGGCGCGGAAGACGGCGATTGCCGAAGCCCGGGCGCTGCTGGCCGAAGTCGGCCTGTCGGAAGCCGAGAAGAAGTACCCGGCCCAGCTCTCCGGCGGCATGCAGCAGCGTCTGGCTCTGGCCCAGGCGCTGATGAAGCGGCCGAAGGTGCTGCTGCTCGACGAGCCCTTCGGGGCGCTGGATCCCGGCATCCGCGCCGAGATCCACGGCCTGATGCGGCGACTGTGGAACGAGGTGCCGCTGACCGTGGTCATGGTCACCCATGACCTCTCGGAAGCCTTTGGCCTCGGCACCCGGGTGATCGCCTTCGAGCGCCGCCGCCAGCGGCCCGAGGAAAGCGCCCGCTACGGCGCCACCATCCGCACCGACATCACCCTCTGGCCGCCGCGTCTTGCCGGCGGCACCGACCACCGGGACGGCCCGGCGGATTCCTCCCCCTCCGGC
>JBBSSF010000109.1:0-9157 GCA_038242345.1 Hyphomicrobiales bacterium | reverse complement strand
TTCATCGTGTCTCTCCGTCGCCTCGTGCCGTCCGGGCGGCTCCCGGCCCCGTTTCAGGAGGCCGCGGCCCTTGTGGCACCGGCGGGTTCGGTCCGCCGACGATCAAGGGCAATAGAGCCTTTCGCACCCGGAATCGAGGGTCTTGGTCGGGTAAAAAAGGGAGCTGGCGGCCCCGGAGGACGGGGCCTGCCGGAGCGGCTCAGACCGCCGCCTCGCGGCCGGCCTGACGCTCCTTGAAGATGAGCCAGAGATTGCGGACATAGACAATCAGGCCGCCGCCCTGGCCGGCGATGAACACCGGATCGCGCTGGGAAATCGCGTAGACGAACAGCATCGTGCCGCCGGCCAGCGAGAAGAACCAGAACGCAATCGGGATCACCGAGCGCTTGGCCCGCTCGGAGGCGATCCACTGCACCACGAAGCGCATGGTGAACAGGATCTGGGCGACATAGCCGACCACGGCCCAGCCATCGAAGCGGGCCACGAACACATCGTGCAGCCACGCCAGAAATGAGGCGATCATGCGTCACCTTCCACGGACGGCGCGGCCACACCCGGCGTCACCTCGGTCGCGACCGGGCGGCGGCGGAAGCGGCGGCGCAGCCACCACACGCCATAGAGATCGAGGATCCCGACCAGCGCCCGGTCGAGGATGCCATATTTGGACTGGCCATGCCGGCGCGGCCGGTCGACCACATCGACGGTGCCGATGGTGTAGCCCTCGCGGATGACGAGGGCCGGCAGATAGCGGTGCCAGCCATCAAAGAAGGGCAGCCGGCGGAAGATGTCGCGCCGCACCGCCTTCAGGCCGCAGCCGGTGTCGCGGATGCCGTCCTCCAGCAGGGTCCGGCGCAGCCAGTTGGCGCCGCGCGAGGCATAGCGCTTGCCCAGGCTCGCCTTGCGGCCGACCCGCTGGCCGGCGACCAGACCCATTTCCGGACCACCGGCGGCGAGCACGTCGAGCATGTCGGGAAAGAAGGCCGGATCATTCTGGCCGTCACCATCGATGGTGAGCACGACCTCGCCGCGGGCGGCGAGCATGCCGGTGCGCACCGCCGCCGACTGGCCGCAGGCGGCCTTGTGGCGGATCACCCGCAGCCACGGCCGCGACAGCGCCAGATCGGCCAACAGCCCGTCGGTGCCATCGGAGGACCCGTCATCGACGACGATCACCTCGAAGTCGCGGCCGGCAAGGGCCGCGTCGATCTCGGCGATCAGGTCGGCCAGATTGCCGACCTCGTCCTTGGCCGGCACCACCACGCTGGCAGCCGGCCGGGAATGAGTGTGTGTCAGGGTCATGGGGTTGCCCGGCGGTAGAGGCCGATATCAAGCCGGCGGCCGCCGTTGATGTTGAAGCCTTGTTCGCGGCCGACCTCGGCGATCGGCACGGGGGAAGAGGCGGTCGCGGCCGCAAAGGCCGCCGCCTCGCGGGACTCGACCGCCACGACGGCGCAGGCATCCTGCGCCAGAAGCGCGCCCGCCTCGGCAGCGGAAATCAGCCGGGTGTCGGTGCCGGCGAGGAAGACGAGGCTCGGCTCGGTGAAGCCGACGCTGGCAAAGGGCCCCTGCGGACAGGGCCGCACGGCCACCACCGCCTCCGCCAGCCGCGGGCTCATCCAGATCATGCGCAGGCCCGGCATCACATAGGCCCAGGTGCCAACGGAGACGACCAGCGCCGAGAGAATGCCGACCAGCATCGGCCGCACGACGCCCGGCCCCTCCCGGCGCCACAGCAGCGCCGCCGCACCCACGCCGACAAGGGCGCCGACCGCGACCACCGGCACGCCGATGAAGGACGGGATATCGCCCAGATACCACGGCAGGATGACAGCGGCCGCCGCCAGTGCCACCGGCAGGATGCCGAGATGGACCGCCGCGATCCTGCGCAGGATCCGCTTCGGCGTCTCCCGCTCGTCGACGAAGACGGCAACGACGGCCAGCGCCAGCGCCGGCACGAGGGGCAGCACATAATGCGGCAGCTTGGTCGGCACCAGCTCGAACACCAGCCAGGCCGGCAGCGCCCAGCACAGCGCGAACACCACCGCCGGCACGCGCCGGAGCGCCCACACCGCCGGCACCGCCAGCACCGCGAACGGGGCCAGCGGCCATGTCGTCGCCAGCATCAGCGCCAGATGGGTGAGCGGCGGCGCGCCATGGCTTTCCTTGCCCTCGGCGACCTTGCCCAGAAGATCATTGCCGATCGCCTCGGTGAAGAAGGCACCCTTGGTCGCGATGCCGATGGCGATGAACCACGGCGCCACCAGGATGACGAAGAGCAGCAGCCCCTTGAGCGGCTTCAATGCCTTCAGCCACGCCACCTCGCGGCCGACGAGGACGAGGGCGAGGACCGTCAGCGCCAGAATCATCGGCGCCACCGGCCCCTTGACCAGGGTTCCGAGCGCCAGACCGGCCCAGAACACCAGCGGCAGCACCCGCAGCGAGCGGCCGTGATCTTCCGGCAGCACGCCGATGCGCGGCCGCCAGCGCCACACCCGGGCGAGCGCGCCCAGGGAGAGAAGGATGGTGACGAGCAGCACCGAATCGGTCTTGGCGAGCCGCGCCTCCACGCCGAGGAGCACGGTGGACGCCATCAGGAGGCCGACCAGCAGGGAGGCGCCCGGCGACAGGAAGGCCCGGGCGATCCAGATGGAGGCGATGACGCTGCCGATGGCGGCGAGGAAGGATGGCGCACGATAGACCCAGAGGGGCGCATCCGCCCCCTCCCCCGACAGCGCGACGGCGGCGGACTGGATCCAGTAGATACCGATCGGCTTCTTGTGGCGGGCCTGATCCTGGAAGCGGATGTCGAGATAGTTGCCGGTCTCGACCATCTGCTTGGTCGCCTGGGCGAAGCGCGGCTCGTCGCGATCGAGCGGCGGCACGCGGTCGATGCCCGGCAGGAAGAACAGCACGGCGACGACGGCGACCAGCAGGGCGGCAAGGGTGTGGCGGAAGCCCCAGTCGCCGGGCGCACGGCCTTCCGGCGCCGGCGGCAGATCCGCGCGGGCGCCCTCCGGCGCATCGGTGGTGATGAAATCGGTCACCGGTCGGCTTCCCTTCCCGTTCGGGTCCGGCGCAGGGACCGGAGCCCCCCGCATTCCGGGTGATTAAGGGGGGGCGAACCCCGCGTCAACGGCCGGCTTCCGGCCATCGGGAGCATTTCGCCGGGTGGGGCGCGGAGACGGCACGGGATCCTTGCCCGTCAGGGCCTTGCGCCAAGGCGCGGAGACGGGTTCCTTCAACGGGATCCTCGTCGCCCACGGAATGCCTCCATGATCCTGATTGCCCAGATCACCGACCTCCACCTGCGTCCGCGCGGCCTGCCGGCACTCCGGGTCGTGGAAACCAACATGCTGGTCAGCCGCGTCGTCGACCGGCTGCTCGCCTTCCGGCCGGTGCTCGATGCCGTGCTCCTCACCGGCGACATCACCGATCAGGCCGACGCGCGGGAATATGCAACCGCCGCCGAGGTGCTCGCCCCGCTGGGCGACCGGCTGCTGCCGATGCCGGGCAATCATGACATCCCGGGCATGGTGCGCTCGACCTTCGCCCACACCCCGGCCGGCCAGACGACGGAGGGCGAAAAGCTCTGCTACGGCGTCGATGTCGGCCTCGTGCGGGTGATCGCCCTCGATTCGTCGGTGCCCGAGGAACCCTGGGGGGCGCTCGGCAAGGACCAGCTCGCCTGGCTGGACGCCGAACTCACCGCCCATGCCGACCGGCCGACCCTGATCGCCCTGCATCATCCCCCGGTTGCCGTCGGCATGGCGGCCATGGACACCATGGGCCTCAAGGATGCCGACGGGCTGGCCGAAGTCGTGCGGCGGCATCCCCAGGTCGGGCGCATCACCTGCGGCCACATCCACCGGGGGATCAGCGCCGCTTTCGCCGGCACCCTCGTCACCGTGTGTCCGACGCCGGTGCACGCGACGAGCCTCAATCTCGGCCCGACACCGCCGGCGACCTTCCATCTGGAGCCGTCGGCCTTCCTCATCCACTGCTGGAGCGAGACCGTCGGCTTTGCCACCCACACGGTCTATGTGGAGCCCTTCCCGGGCCCGTTCCCCTATTGGGGCGATCCGTCCCTGCCGCGGCTCTGATGCGAGCCCCCGGAGGCCCGGGCCGGGCCTCCGGGGAGCCGGGAATCAGGCCGGCATGCCGGCCAGCTGGGCGCGGATGGCGGCAAAGAGATCCGCCTTGGCGCCATCGGCCTCGGATGCCGGCGCCAGCGCCGACACGGAAATGCCGATCGCCTCCTCGGTGATCGAGGAGATCAGCACCGACGCCCCCGGCAGGATGCGGGTGTCGTTGGCGAGCGTCGCGCGCAGGGTGGCGATGAAGCCTTCCACGTCCCGCGACGGCGCGACTTCCACCGAGAGGGCAATCGCCTTGTTGGGCGAGGGATAGGCCGAGCGGTTTACGATGGCCGCCCCCCAGACCTGACCATTGGGGATCAGCACCTGGAGATTGTCGGCGGTCTGCACCTCGGTGAGGAACAGGGTGAGGTCCTTGACCACGCCGGACTTGCCGGCCACGTCGATGGTCTGGCCGACCTTGAACGGGCGGAACACCAGCAGCATCACGCCGGCGGCGAGGTTGGAGAGCGTGCCCTGCAGGGCCAGACCGACGGCCAGGGAGGCAGCGCCCAACACGGCGATGAGGCTGGTGGTCTGGATGCCGAAGAGCTGCAGCACGGCGATCAGCACGACCGCCAGAACGAAATAGCGCACCAGCGAGCCGAAGAAGCCGACCACCATCGGATCGATCTTCTTGGCCGCCGTCAGCGCGCGGCGCAGTCCGCGTTCGCACAGCCCGGCAATCCAGAAGCCGATGATGAGCACGACGACCGCGTAGACCACGCTCAGCCCGTACTGCATCACCATCATCCAGGCGGAGTTGATCATCTCCATCGGAACTTCCGGCAGATCCTTCACCGCATCCATCAGTCGTCTTTCCCCCGAAAAGGTAGGCCGCGCCGGTCAGCCATCCGACACCCGGACAGGCCCCGCGATCCTGCTGCCGTGGACCTTAAGACGAAAGGAGGCGTTGCGGAAGGATCCTGCCGCCACACCCGAGAAGAGAAAATGACACCGCCGCGCCGGAGGACCCGGCGCGGCGGTGCTGAACTTGTTCCAGATACAGAAAACCTGTCCTGAACGGGACAGGGGGCGATGCCCTCCTGTCCGACAGGCCGGCCAGACGCCCGAACCGCCTGCGAGACCGGCCCAGCCGGTCTGGCAGCTCCTTGACCAGGAGGCACGGCTCTTCAGGAACAACTGCCCGGCGAGGCCGGTCAGAAGTCCATGCCGCCCGCCAGGCCGGGCCTGCCCGGTCTGGCTTTCCTCAAGGGGATGGGCGGCTCTTCAGGAACGTCTGCCCGACGAGGCCGGTCAGAAGTCCATGCCGCCCATGCCGCCCATGCCGCCGCCCGGCATGGCCGGGGCAGCCGCCGGCTTCGGCAGCTCGGCAACCATCGCCTCGGTGGTGATGAGCAGCGAGGCAACCGACGCGGCGTCGATCAGGGCAGTGCGCACGACCTTGGTCGGGTCGATGATGCCGGCCTTAATGAGGTCGGTGTAGGTCTCGGTCTGGGCGTCGAAGCCGATCTCGTCCGGGGACTCGGAGACCTTGCCGACCACGATCGAGCCTTCCACGCCGGCATTCTCGGCGATCTGGCGGATCGGGGACTCAAGGGCGCGCAGCACGATCTTGATGCCGGCGCGGACGTCCGCGTTGTCGCTGTCGAGGGCCTCGACGGCCTTCTTGGCGCGCAGCAGGGCGACGCCGCCGCCCGGGACGATGCCCTCTTCCACGGCCGCGCGGGTCGCGTTGAGCGCGTCGTCAACGCGGTCCTTCTTCTCCTTCACCTCGGTCTCGGTGGCGCCGCCGACGCGGATCACCGCAACACCGCCGGCGAGCTTGGCCAGACGCTCCTGCAGCTTCTCGCGGTCGTAGTCCGAGGTGGTCTCCTCGATCTGCGCCTTGATCTGGGCAACGCGGGCCTCGATGGCCGACTTCTCGCCCACGCCGTCGACGACGGTGGTGTTTTCCTTGGTGATCGAGACCTTCTTGGCCCGGCCGAGATAGTCGAGGGTGACGTTCTCGAGCTTGATGCCCAGGTCTTCGGAGATCACGGTGCCGCCGGTGAGGATGGCGATGTCTTCCAGCATCGCCTTGCGGCGATCACCGAAGCCCGGCGCCTTCACGGCCGCGACCTTCAGGCCGCCGCGCAGCTTGTTGACCACGAGGGTGGCCAGAGCCTCGCCTTCCACGTCCTCGGCGATGATGAGGAGCGGACGGCCCGACTGCACCACGGCCTCAAGCACCGGCAGGATCGCCTGGAGGTTCGAGAGCTTCTTCTCGTTGATGAGAATGTAGGGCTCGTCGAGCTCGGCGACCATCTTGTCGGCGTTGGTCACGAAGTAGGGCGAGAGATAGCCACGGTCGAACTGCATGCCTTCCACGACATCCAGCTCGGTCTCGGCAGTCTTGGCCTCTTCGACGGTGATGACACCCTCGTTGCCGACCTTCTGCATGGCGGCAGCGATCATCTCGCCGATCTCGCGCTCGCCGTTGGCCGAGATGGTGCCGACCTGGGCAACTTCTTCCGAAGTCTTGATCTTCTTGGAGCGGGCGGTGAGGTCCTTCAGGGCCGCGGCGACGGCGAGATCAACGCCGCGCTTCAGGTCCATCGGGTTCATGCCGGCGGCAACCGCCTTCACGCCTTCCTTGACGATCGCCTGGGCGAGCACCGTAGCGGTCGTCGTGCCGTCGCCGGCGAGGTCGTTCGTCTTGGACGCCACTTCCCGCAGAAGCTGGGCGCCCATGTTCTCGAACTTGTCCTCAAGTTCGATTTCCTTGGCGACCGACACGCCGTCCTTGGTGATGCGCGGGGCACCGAACGACTTGTCGAGCACGACATTGCGGCCCTTCGGGCCGAGCGTCACCTTCACCGCGTTGGCGAGGATGTCGACGCCGCGCAGCATGCGATCGCGGGCGTCAGACGAAAACTTCACGTCCTTGGCAGCCATGGTCTTGATTCCTTGAATGCGTGGGAAACCGGCGGTTCAGCAGGCCGTCGACACTCAGCCGACGATACCCATGATGTCGGACTCCTTCATGATGAGGAGGTCCACGCCGTCGATCTTCACTTCGGTGCCGGACCACTTGCCGAACAGCACCTTGTCGCCGACCTTCACGTCGAGCGGGTTCACCTTGCCGGCATCATCGCGCGCGCCCGGGCCAACGGCCACGATCTCGCCCTCCTGGGGCTTCTCCTTGGCGGTGTCGGGGATGATGATGCCGCCCTTGGTCTTGGTGTCGGACTCAAGGCGGCGGACGACCACACGGTCATGCAGCGGGCGGAAATTCATCGCAGGCTCTTTCCTGTCTCGGAACCGTCCTCCCTTGCGGGCGGCAGCCCGAAGGGACTTCCTCCAAGACGCCGCCCCTCAAGATGGGCGACGGCTTTGCTGCTGGCACTCCCTTTCGGCGAGTGCCAGCCCGATCGCGATGTAGGATGCCGGTCCGCCATCGTCAACGGGCGCGGCGCAAGGAATCTTGTCCCGCCTGCGAAAAAAAGACGGGGGCGCCGCCACGAAAAAGGGGCCGCGGCGCAATGGATGCACCCGGCCCCTGAAACGGGATCCGATCGAACGGTCTGCCGGTCCGCTGCGGCGGACATCTGGTCCGCGCGGCGTCGCCCCTCCCCCGGCTTTCGAAGCGGGGCTCAGGCGATGCGGCGCGGCAGCAGCACCTCGCTGGCATCGGTCTCGGCGACGACCCGGTTGCCGGAGGCACCGCGCGCCTCCTCAAGGCAGCGCTCGCCGCGGCTTTCGAGCTGACGGGCACTGTCGTCCTTCTGCAGCGTCACCGCCCCGGCCGAGAGGGTGAGGCGTCCGAGCGTCTCGCCGGTCTCCCGGTCGATGACGGCACGGCGGGCGACCAGACGGCGGATGTGCTCGCCGACGGCCACCGTCTGGCGCAGGTTCATGCGCGGCAGCAGGATGGCAAAGGCATGATCGCCATGTCGGGCCACCCGGCCCAGCCCCTGCATGGCCGTCTCGAAGGCGCGGCCGAGGGCGCGCAGCACCTCTTCGCCAAGCGCGCGGCCATAGCGCTGCTCGATCTTCTCGATGCGGTCGATGCCGACCACCAGCAGGGACAGCGGGGTTGCCTGATGGCGGGCCTCGCGCACGCTGGCAGCCAGCATGGCATCGAAGGCGGCGCGATCGGGAAGTTCGGTCAGGGGATCGATGCCGGTCTCGTCACCGGCGGGACCGGACGCGCCGGCGAGGAAGAGCTCGGCGAATCGGGAAATGTCGTCGGCGTCGAGCTGCCGGCCGGCGCGCTCGAAGGCGTCCACCGCCAGCACCAGGGCCGCGGGCTCGCCGCTCGCATAGGCGTGGGCGAAATGATAGGCCTCGGGGGTTGCCACCAGCCCGTGCCGGTCCAGGAAGTCCAGCGCGGCCGCCCGCGCGTCCCGCGTTCCCGCGCCGCTGGAAATCGGCGACTCGGTCAGATCGGGAGCGTCGAAATCATCCTGAAGTGCGCCCGGTTCCGCCATGCCGCCCTGCCCGCCGTTGCCGCGACCCGGGACGGACCCGCCCGCCCCAAGCGGAAGAATCCGGCCAGCATCGCCAGTTGGTTGCCGGGCTCCACACTCCCGCAACGGCGTTAACATGCGGTGAAACAAACCGGTCGCCTTGCAGCGACCGGTCAGGATCCGGAAGGATCAGGCGTCGTTGCCACTCTCGTCGGCCGAGGTGCGGCTGCTCTTGGGCAGACGCACCGGACGCAGCAGGAAGGCCGGCACATGGTCGCCGAGGCCGATCACCGGCGCATCGTCGTCCTCATGGCGCCGCCGCCGCTCGCGCGGACGGGGCTCGCCCGCCGGCGCCGGCGACTGGAGACGACGCCCCTCGCCGCGACGGGTGGAGCGCATCCGGTCGCCGCCCGGCGTGACCGGGCCGCTCGGCACGTCGGCCGCCGCCACTTCGGCCACCGGCTCGGCGGCCTCGGGGGCGGGCGCGGCCTCCGCAGCCGCTGCCGGCCGTTCGCCCCGCGGCGTCCGCTCGCGGCCGCCACGACGGCCCCGGCCCTCGCTGCGCTCGCCCCGGCCACCACGGCGCTCGGAGCGCTCGGGCCGTTCGGGCCT
>JBBSSF010000108.1:0-9170 GCA_038242345.1 Hyphomicrobiales bacterium | reverse complement strand
GCATGTTCACCCACGGATCGAGGCTGGTGGTCATGCGCCACGAGGTCTCGCCATGAAGGGCCACCGGCACGGCAGTCGAGAGCCCGAGGGTCTCGCGCACCCGCGCCCACAGGCGCCGCAGCGCCCGGGTCTTGGCCACGCCCATGAACTGGTCGGCATCATAGGAGAGCGCGAAGGCGATGCGGCCGGCAGCCTCCGCCAGATCGGCGTCGGCATCGCCCAGCGCCTTCAGATAGGCGACACCGGTGGCCAGCGCTGCCGCCAGCTCCTCGACTTCCGTCGCGCCGGCGCCCGCCCACGGACGGGCATCGGCCAGCGCCACCGGGCCCTTCAGCCCGCGCCGGGCGAAGGTGGCGGCGGTGGCGGCAAAGCGCGGCGCCGTCTCGGCCCAGGAGGCCGCGAACTTGCCGGTGGCGGCAAGGGTGCCGAGGGGATCGAGACCGGCGGAGAGATCCAGCGTCGCCGGGTCGAGGCCGCGCTTTTCGGCCAGCGCCAGCAGCATGGCAACCGCCGCCGGCTGGGCCGCGCCCGCCTCCACCTTCAGCGAGATCACGTCGAGCATGACATCGGCCAGCGCCCGGTCGAGATCGGCAAGCGTCGGGGCGACGAGACCGGAGCCATAGGCCGTCGGCGCGCCCTTGAAGACGAGGGCGAGGCCAGAGGCGCCGCCCGCCAGATCTTCCAGCGCCAGCGCAGTGGCGGCAGCCGGCGACGGATGATCGACCCGGGTCGTCACCGTCCACGGCGCGGCACCCGGCCGGCCCGACACCACGGCGCCGGGGGCGCGGGCATAAAGCGGCTTGATGACGATGCCATCGGCGCTCTTCGATTCCAGCACCTCGAAGGGCTTGCCCTTGAGAGCGGTCGCGACCGCCTTCTTCCACGCATCGACGCTCACGGCGGCAAAGCCGGAGGCGAGCCCGATTTCCGGTCCGCTCATGCTCTCTTCCTCGATGTCATCTGCCGTCCGCCCCGAGGGCGACAACGTCCTGTCCGCCAGAAAACCGGGACCTTCCTGCCGGAAGCCCCGGACTCGAAAACGGGCCCTTTCCGCCCGGGCAGTCCCCCCCCCGGCAGGAAAGCCCCCGGATCATCGCCTTGGGGCCTCTCCCGAACCACGCCCTCCGGACAGCATCCGTCCGGACCCTCCGGCCGGGACGGCGCCCCCCCCCGCTCCGGTCCCCGGAAGCGGGATCGCCGCCCCGTGATTCCGTCCGATCCGCGTCGGACAGGCCACGGGGCGGCTTTCCGCGCGCCCGTCTGCGGATGAACGCGACGGGCAGCGGGCGCCACAACGGACGGAGACAGGTGCCCCCCTCGGCCCCGTCCGCGGGCGCTTCGGTTCTGTCCGCGCCGACAGGGCAGCGGGGACAAGCCCGATCCGGCCAGATCCTGCAAGGCCGCAATTCTACCACATTTCCTCACTCCCGCTGGCGGCGGAAATCGGTAACCGTGGTCGCACCGGGCCGGGGGGATGCCCCGGCCCGGGGAGGCTCATATCGGGCACTCGAAGTGCTGACCGCACCTCGCGCCCGAAGGACAGCAGATTTCCCATATGCTCCAATCGCATGAGAAATCTGCATCGGGAGACCAAGGATCCTTGAACAGGATCCTTGGTCTCACTCGAACTCGATGATGACGGCGTCGACGGCGAGGCTGTCGCCGGCCTTGGCCTTGACGGCCTTGACCGTGGCGTCGCGCTCGGCGCGCAGCACGTTCTGCATCTTCATCGCCTCGACGATGGCGAGGGTGTCGCCGGCCTTCACTTCCTGACCTTCCACCGCGTCGATGGACACGATGAGACCCGGCATCGGGCAGAGCAGGAACTTGGAGGTATCCGGCGGGGTCTTCTCCGGCATCAGCTTGGCGAGCGTCGCCAGACGCGGGGTGTAGACCTTCGCCTTCACCGTCACGCCGGCCCAGGACGCGAACCAGGCATTGAGGCCCTTGCGCATCTGGACGGCGACCGAGCGGTCACCGATCTTGCCACGCCACACCGGCTGGCCCGGACGCCATTCGGAGACCACCCGCACCGGCTCGGTCGCGCCCGGCAGGACCAGGTCGACATCGAAGTGCACGGTCGGATAGCCGCGGTCGATGTGCAGCTTGTACTGCTCGCCACCGATCTCGACGATCCAGTCCGGACGCACCTTGCCGGCATGGGGCTTGAAGCGGCCCGGCAGATGGTCGAGACGCTCGCGCCGGATGGTCTCGACGGCGAGCACCGCCGTGGAGATGACCGCCGCCGCGTCCGGCGTGACCGCCGCACCGGTGAAGCCGTCCGGGAACTCCTCGGCGATGAAGCCGGTGGAGAGGGTGCCGGCCTTCCAGCGCGGATGCGCCATCAGGGCCGAGAGGAAGGGCACATTGTGCTGGATGCCGTCGATGACGACCTCGTCCAGCGCCTCCTCATGGGCCGCGATCGCTTCGGCGCGGGTGGACCCGTGGGTCACCAGCTTGGCGATCATCGGATCGTAGAACATCGAGATCTCGGAGCCCTCGACCACGCCGGTATCGACGCGGACGGTGCGGCCCTCGACGGTCTCTTCCGCCGGCATCCGGTAGCGCACCAGACGGCCGATGGACGGCATGAAGTTGCGGTAGGGATCTTCCGCGTAGACGCGGGTCTCCACCGCCCAGCCGTTGAGCGAGATCTCGTCCTGCTTGAACGGCAGGGCCTCGCCATAGGCGACGCGGATCATCTGCTCGACGAGGTCGATGCCGGTGATGAGTTCCGTGACCGGATGCTCCACCTGCAGACGGGTGTTCATTTCCAGGAAGTAGAAGGACTTGTCCTGGCCGGCGACGAATTCCACCGTGCCGGCGGAGTCGTAGCCCACGGCCTTGGCCAGCGCCACGGCCTGCTCGCCCATCTTCTTGCGGGTCTCGGCGTCCAGCAGCGGCGACGGCGCCTCTTCCACAACCTTCTGATTGCGGCGCTGGATCGAGCACTCGCGTTCGTGGAGATAGACCACGTTGCCGTGCTTGTCGCCCAGCACCTGGATCTCGATGTGGCGCGGGTTGACGATGAACTTCTCGACGAACACGCGGTCATCGCCGAAGGACGACGCGGCCTCGGCCTTGGCGCGGGCAAAGCCCTCGGCCACTTCACCGGCCGAATGGGCGATGCGCATGCCCTTGCCGCCGCCGCCGGCGGACGCCTTAATCATGACGGGATAGCCGATTTCGTCGGCGATCTTCACGGCATGCTCGGGGCTCTCGATCACGCCCAGATAGCCCGGCACCGTCGACACCTTGGCGGCGGCCGCGAACTTCTTGGACTCGATCTTGTCGCCCATCGCCTCGATGGCGCGCTGGTTCGGACCGATGAAGGCGATGCCTTCCTGCTTCAGGCGCTCGGCGAAGGCCGCGCGCTCGGAGAGGAAGCCATAGCCCGGATGCACCGCTTCGGCGCCGGTCTGCTTGCAGGCCTCGATGATCTTGTCGATCACCAGATAGGACTCGGCGGCAGCCGGCGGGCCGATGTGCACGGCCTCGTCGGCCATTTCCACATGCAGCGCGGCCCGGTCGGCGTCCGAATAGACGGCGACCGTCTTGATCCCCATCTTGCGCGCGGTCTTGATGACGCGGCAGGCGATCTCGCCACGGTTGGCGATCAGAATCTTGGAAAACATTCCGCTACCTCTCCCGATCACAGCGGGATGTTGTCGTGCTTCTTCCACGGGTTCTCGAGCGTCTTCCAGCGGAGCATCCGCAGGGCCCGGGCAACCCGCTTGCGCGTGGCACGCGGCATGATGACTTCGTCGATATAGCCGCGCTCGGCCGCCACGAACGGATTGGCGAAGCGGTCCTCGTAGTCCTTGGTGCGCGCCGCGATCTTGTCGGGGTCGCCGAGCTCGGAGCGATAGAGGATCTCCACCGCACCCTTGGCGCCCATGACCGCGATTTCGGCCGACGGCCAGGCGAAGTTGACGTCGCCGCGCAGATGCTTGGAGCTCATGACGTCATAGGCGCCGCCATAGGCCTTGCGGGTGATGATGGTCACCTTTGGCACCGTCGCCTCGGCATAGGCGAACAGCAGCTTGGCGCCGTGCTTGATGAGACCGCCATATTCCTGCGCCGTGCCCGGCAGGAAGCCCGGGACGTCGACGAAGGTGACGATCGGAATGTTGAAGCAGTCGCAGAAGCGCACGAAGCGGCCGGCCTTGCGGGAGGCGTCCGAGTCGAGCACGCCGGCCAGAACCATCGGCTGGTTGGCGACGATGCCGACGGTGCGGCCCTCGATGCGGCCGAGACCGACGACGATGTTCTTGGCGAACGAGGCCTGGATCTCGAAGAAATCGCCCTCGTCGACCGTCTTGGCGATGAGTTCCTTGATGTCGTAGGGCTTGTTCGGATTGTCCGGGATCAGGGTGTCGAGCGACTTGTCGAGACCGTCCGGATCCTCGTAGAAGGCGATTTCCGGGATCTCGCCGACATTCGACGTCGGCAGCAGGTCGATCAGCCGCCGCATCTCCTGCAGCGCCTCGATGTCGTCATCATAGGCGCCATCGGCGATCGACGACTTCGTGGTGTGCACCGACGCGCCGCCGAGCTCTTCCGAGGTCACGGTCTCGTTGGTGACGGTCTTCACCACATCCGGGCCGGTCACGAACATGTAGCTCGTGTCGCGCACCATGAAGATGAAGTCGGTCATCGCGGGCGAATAGACGTCGCCACCGGCGCACGGGCCCATGATGACGGAAATCTGCGGGATGACGCCCGACGCATTCACGTTGCGCTGGAACACCTCGCCATAGCCGCCGAGCGCCGCGACACCTTCCTGGATGCGGGCGCCGCCGGCATCGAACAGGCCGATGATCGGAGCGCGGTTGCGCACCGCGGTATCCTGCAGCTTGGTGATCTTGGCGGCGTGGGTCTCCGACAGGGAGCCGCCGAACACCGTGAAGTCCTTGGCAAACACGTAGACCGTGCGGCCGTTGACGGTGCCGTAGCCGGTCACGACGCCGTCACCCGGCGTGCGCGTCTCTTCCATGCCGAAATCGGTGCAGCGATGCTCGACGAACATGTCGATCTCTTCGAACGACCCTTCGTCGAGGAACACCTCGATCCGCTCGCGCGCCGTCAGCTTGCCCCGGGCGTGCTGGGCGTCAATGCGCCGCTGGCCGCCGCCGAGTCGCGCGGCTGCGCGGCGCGCCTCCAAATCTTTCAGGACGTTCTTCATATCGACCGACCGGTGTGCGTGGACAGATAGGACGTAGCGCAGGACGCGCGGAAGGAACCGGCTGACAAGAGCCGATTCCGCGGACCCGGGCATTGGGATTTCGCAACCGGGCCCGAAATCGCACGGTTGCGACGAGAAGTCGAAATCGGGGCGGCAGCATCGGCACGGACGGCAGCGGAGGCGGCAGGCGCGATCCGCGGCGCCTCCCTGTCCGGGAGCCCGTCGGCGGAGACGAAAGGCGCTGCCCTCATGACGTCTTCCCCTTGGCGTGCATTGGATTATCGGAGACGCCCTCCTCTCGGAGAAGGCCCCGCCTGACCGGTGCCGACGGGCCGCCCGCCCGTTCCGCACCGTGAAGCCGCTCGCCGATGCCGCGCCGCAACCGGCACGACTCGGGACCACGACCACATTTTTCGAGACAGAAATTTGCAAATGGCCTAGCTTCGCAATGGCTAAAGTTGCTAAGGAATGGCCTGTAAATTTTTGCAAGTTTGCAACGGCGATGCGCAAGAAGCTCTTTTCCGGTCAGGCCGTGCGGCGCCTGCGCGAACGCGCCGGCTGGACCCAGGCGGAATGTGCCGAACGGCTCGGCATCTCCAACGCCTATCTGAGCCAGATCGAGACCAACCAGCGGCCCCTGACGGCCTCGGTGCTCGTGGCCCTGCACGACGCCTTCGGCACCGATGTCACTGTTTTCACGTCGGAAGATCCCGAGCGTCTGGCGTCCGCGCTGCGCGAGGTGCTGATCGACCCGGTATTCGGCCAGCCCGAAATTTCCGCCCCCGACATCCAGCGCGCCGCGGTCGACGCGCCGTGGCTGGTGCGCTCCCTCATCGACCTGCACGGCGCCTATCGCCGGCTTCAGGACCGTCTCCACACATTGGATGACACCCTCGGCCTTGACGCCCGGCTGGACGGCACCGACATCCGCCCGGTGCCCTTCGAGCAGGTGCGCGACTTCTTCCAGTTCATCGACAACTATGTCGACAGCCTCGACCGGGCGGGCGAACAGCTCGCCAGCCAGCTCTCGGTCGCCGTCAGCCGGCGCGGCGGGGCGCTGGCCGATTATCTGACCACCCGCCATGGCGTGCGCGTGCGCTATGCCCCGGAGGATGGCGCGCCCATGCGCCAGTTCGACCGGGTGGCGAAGATGGTGACGCTCAGGGCCAATCTGGATTCCTCCACCCACGATTTCCTGCTCGCCCACCAGATCGGCCTTCTGGAGCAGACCGAGGCCATCGACCTGGTGATCGACGGCGCCCATTTCGCCTCGGAAGCCGCCTGCTCCATCTGCCGCATCGCCCTCCTCAACTATTTTGCGGCCGCGGTGCTGATGCCCTATCGCCGTTTCCTCGCGGCAGCACGCGAGACCCGCCACGATCTCGAACGCATGGGACGGCTGTTCGGCGCCTCCATCGAGCAGGTGGCGCACCGGCTCTCCACCCTCCAGCGCCCGGGCGAGGAAGGCATTCCGGTCTATTTCGTGAAGGTCGACCGGGCCGGCAACATCGTGAAGCGCCACTCTGCGACCCGCTTCCAGTTCGCCCGCTTCGGCGGCGCCTGCGCGCTGTGGAACGTGCACGAAGCCTTCGAGCAGCCCGACAAGATCCTGACCCAGATCGCCGAACTGCCCGACGGCTCGCGCTATCTGTGCCTGGCCAAATGCGTGGTGAAGCCGCGCACCTTCTTCGGCGAACCCGTGCGCGCCTTTGCCATCGGCCTCGGCACCGACATCCGCCACGCCTCGGAATTCGTCTATTCCAGCGGGCTCGATCTCAAGCTCGCCCCGGTCGCCCGCATCGGCGTCTCCTGCCGCATCTGCGAGCGCGAGGACTGCCACCAGCGCGCCGTGCCCGCCATCGACCGCACCATCGTCGTCGATCCCGATGTGCGGCGCGACATCGGCTACGGGCTGGGACGGGGATGATTTGGGGACATCTGTCCCCAAACCCCTGACCGGGACGCTCCGCTTCCCGGACCCTTTCGTCTTTCCTTCAAAACAGGGGGGAGGTCCGGAGGCCCTCGGGCCTCCGGGCGGGTCAGGGCGGCAGCCCTGCGATTGGCCTTGCCGATGAACATGTATGATGTTTTGATAGAATCATCATACTCACCACCCGGGAGAGCCCCATGCCGCGCCGCCTGCTCCGGACCAGCCTTGTTGCCCTGGTCGCCCTTCTGCCGGCAGTGGCAGCGGCGCATTTTCAGGAGCTTCTGCCCTCGGCCGACGTGCTGCCCGATGGCGGCGCGGTGACGCTCTCCCTCGTCTTCACCCATCCGATGGAAGGCGGGCCGGTGATGCCGATGGCAAAGCCGCAAAAGGTGGGCAAGCTCTCCGGCGGCACCGTCACCGACCTGATGCCGGCGCTGACCGAGACCCAAGTGGCCGGCAAGGCGGCGTGGAGCCTGACCGACACCCTGCCGGAGCCGGGCGCGGCGGTCTATTTCGTCACCCCCGCGCCCTATTGGGAGCCGGCGGAGGGCAAGTACATCGTCCACCATGCCAAGGTGATCGTGGATGCCTTTGCCTCCGGCGAGGGCTGGGAGGCGCTGGCCGGGCTGCCGGTGGAAATCCGCCCGCTCACCCGGCCGACCGGGCTCTGGGCCGGCAACGCCTTCACCGGCGTGGTGCTGAAGCACGGCCAGCCGGTGCCCTTTGCCGAGATCGAGGTGGAATTCGTCAATGATGGCGCGGTGGCGATCCCCAATGACGCCTTCATCACCCAGGTGATCCGGGCGGACGCCAATGGCACCTTCACCTATGCGCTGCCGAAGGCCGGCTGGTGGGGCTTTGCCGCGCTGGTGGAGGCCGACGAGACGATGGCCGCCCCCGATGGCAGGCCCGCGCCGGTGGAAGAAGGCGGCCTGATCTGGGTGAAGGCCACGGACATGGCGGCGAAGTGACCCGGAGCGTTTTCCGTTCGCTCCAGCTCACGGAGAACGCTCCAGTCTCTTGATCCTGCGCATTTTCTTCACGCGAACCGGTAGCCACTTCGCTTGAAAATGCTCTAGGAATCGGAGGCCGCGCCCGCGGCCGCCCGCCGGTTCTCCCTCCCCTCCCGGACCTGCCCGACCGATGGCCCATATCCCCGATGGCGTGCTCTCGTTGCCCGTGCTGGCCGGTGGCTGGACTCTTGCCGCCGGCGCCCTCGCCCTCGGCCTGCGCCGGCTGGACGAGGAGACCCTGCCGCGCACCGGCGTGCTGGCGGCGCTCTTCTTCACGGTGTCGCTGGTGGCGATCCCGGTCGGGCCGTCGAGCGTGCACGTGCTGGCGGCCACGCTGATGGCCCTTCTCATCGGCATCCGGACGGTGCCGGCGATCTTTGCCGGCCTCCTGTTGCAAACCCTGTTCTTCGGCTTCGGCGGCCTGACGACCCTCGGCCTCAACACCATGACCATCGCGCTCCCCGGCGTCCTCGTCGCCGCCCTCATCCGGCCGGTGGTGATCCGGGCCGGCGCCGGCCGGGCGGGGCTGATCGCCGGGCTCGGCGCCGGGGTCGCGGTTGCGCTGACCGGCGGCGCGGTTGCGCTGGTGCTCGCCCTCTCGTCCTCGGATTTCGTGCCCGCCGCCCGCATCCTGATCGCCACCTATCTGCCGCTGATGATCGGGGAAGGCGTGCTCACGGGGCTGGTCGTCGCCTTCCTCAAGCGCGTGCGGCCGGAGAGCTTCGCCGGGGCGGCCGCATGATCCGGCCCCGCCCGCTCCTCCTCGCCCTTGCGGTGCTTGCCGCGCTGCTGACCCCGGCCGAGGCCCACCGGCTGCGCCTGTTCGCCACCGTCACCGGCGACCAGATCACCGGCCGCGCCTTCTTCGTCGGCGGCGGGCGGCCGAACGGCGCCACGATCACCGTGCGCGATGCCGGGGGCCGGGTGATCGCCACGGTGACCACCGATGCCGACGGCGCCTTCACGCTCCGCCCCGACGGACCGCCCCCGCTGACCCTGACAGTGGATGCCGGCGACGGCCACACCGCCACCACGACGCTCG
>JBBSSF010000107.1:0-9245 GCA_038242345.1 Hyphomicrobiales bacterium | reverse complement strand
GGGCCATCGCGCGGGGCGTCCCCGGGCCCGCCATCGGCGCACGGGGGGCAGGGGTGGCGCGTCCTACCAGGCGCACGAAGTGCTGACCGCACCTTAGCACCTGAAGGGCGGCAGATTTCTCATATGTCCCAAGGACCTGAGAAATCTGCATCGGAATACCAAAGAGTCCTCTTCGAGGATCTTCGGTATCAGACCGGCGACCAGCTGTCGCCGTCGGGGGGCCCGTCGCGGGCCGGATCGGCATGGGCGCCGGCGCCGCGGCCGCGGAAGCCCTTGGCGAGCACATAGAGCTCGGCCGAATCCGAGCGGCTGGCGGCGGGCTTCACATGGCCGACCCACTCGAAATCCTGCTTCAGGTTGGTGAGCAGGGTGCCTTCGGTGCCGCCGCGCAGCACCTTGGCGAGGAAGTGGCCGCCGGGTTCCAGCACCTCGCGGGCGAACTCGATCGCCACCTCGCACAGATGCACGATGCGCAGATGGTCGGTCTTCTTATGGCCGGTGGTGGGGGCGGCCATGTCGGAGAGCACGACATTGGCTGGCCCGCCGAGGGCCTCGCGCAGCAGGTCCGGCGCGTCGTCGTCGAGAAAGTTCTTCTGGAAGAACACCACGCCGGGGATCGGATCCAGCGGCAGATAGTCGATGCCGACCACCCGCGGCTCGGCATCGGTGGCGCCGATGCGCTCGGCCGCCACCTGGCACCAGCCGCCGGGCGCCGCCCCCAGGTCGACCACCCGGGTGCCCTTCTTCAGCAGATGGTGCTTCTCGTCGATTTCCAGCAGCTTGTAGGCGGCGCGGGAGCGATAGCCCTCGGCCTTGGCCTTCTTCACATAGGGGTCGTTCAGCTGGCGTTCGAGCCAGCGGGTGGAGGAGGCGGTGCGCCGTCGGGCGGTCCGCACATGTTCCTTGAGCGAGCGCCCGGGCGCTCCGCCCTTGCTGCCACCACTCTTGCCGGAGCCGCTCATGCCGTCCGTCTCGCCTTGTGGGAGGGGTGTCCGGCGGGCAGCGCCGGCGCGAACACGCCATCCTCGGTCATCATTTCCATGAGAATGCCTTCGCGCAGTCCGCGGTCGGCGACCCTCAGCCGCCGGCAGGGCCAGCGGCGGCGGATCGCCTCCAGGATGGCGCAGCCGGCCAGAACCAGATCCGCCCGGTCGGGCCCGATGCAGGGATTGGCCACCCGGTCGGCAAAGCTCATGCCGCGCACCCGGGCGACCAGCGCATCCACATCGCGCTCGCCGAGCCACACCCCGTCCACCCGCCGCCGGTCATAGCGCGGCAGGTCGAGATGGACACCGGCAAGGGTGGTCACCGTGCCGGAGGTGCCGAGCAGATGCACCCGGCCGCGCCGGATCGCCCGGTCGAGGCCGGGGGTCTCGCGGAAACGGTCGAGCATGCGGCCGGTCTCGGCCACCATCATCTCGAACAGGTCCTCGGTCACGTCGCGGCCGCCGAAGCGGTCGGCCAGGGTCACCACGCCGACCGGCAGCGACGCCCAGGCGCGGATGCAGCGCGTGACGCCCACGCCCCGCGGCCGGCGCCGGCCGGCAAGGTCGATCCACACCACCTCCGTGGAGCCGCCGCCGATGTCGAACAGCACCGCGCCATCGGCCTCGCGGTCGATGAGGTGGGCGCTGCCGGAGACGGCCAGCCGTGCCTCGTCGCGCTGGGACAGCACCTCCAGCCGCAGCCCGGTCTCCGCCGTCACCCGGGAGAGGAAGGCCGGGCCGTTGCCGGCGGCGCGGCAGGCCTCGGTCGCCACCAGCCGCATCCGTTTCACGCCGCGGTCGGAGAGCTTGCGGGCACAGATCCCCAGGGCCTCCACCGCCCGGTCCATGGCCGGCGTGCCCAGCGCCCCGGTGTGGGCGATGCCTTCGCCCAGGCGCACGATCCGCGAGAAGGCATCAACGACCCGGAAGGCCCGCCCCCGCGGCTCCGCGATGAGCAGCCGGCAATTGTTGGTGCCGAGATCGAGCGCCCCATAAAGCAGGGTGCCCGGCGTGCGCGGAGTCGGCGGTCCGCGCCCGGGAGTCGGGTCATTCACGTTCAAATCCGTCGCACCGGCACGCCCGGGGGCCGCTCCGGCGGATCGGGGAGCGGCACGCGCCGGACGCGGGTGTCCTTCGAATGCACTTGGTCGGCGGAAATTCTAGGGCCTGTCGGCCTCTCTGGCTATCCTTCAAGGTGGGGTTTTGGCGGGCAATCGCAATGGAACGGGCCCCGATCATCGGCAACCGCCCGCCCGGGCGACGTCCGCGGCCGGATCCCTTCGCCGGGACAGGATCCGGCGGCGCGCCCGAGCCTGTGGAAAAGCTCCCCTTTCCCGCCGGCGCCGCGGCCTTTCGCGGTGGACGGGGCGGGCCCCGCGCGAGGGGACGGCGATTTTTTGCGTCTGCCCTGTTGATCCCCCGGAAGGGCCACGCTATAAGCCCGCCACCAACCCGGACGGCCCCGCCGCCCCGCCGCAGATGCGGCGCGCATGGCAGCGCAAGCGTCCCGGATTGGGGGATAGTTTAATGGTAGAACGACGGATTCTGACTCCGTTAGTCCTGGTTCGAGTCCAGGTCCCCCAGCCACTTCTTCTTCCCCGATGATACTGACAGCCTGATGATCCCGGCCCTGACGTGCGGCTCCGGCGGTTCGCGTCGGTGGACGGCGTGTCTGCGCCGCGTCCGCGCGGTCGGATGTCGCGATTCGGTTTCCGCGTCGCCGCTCCGCCCGCTTCTCCCGTCCTGCGAGGCCCCCGCGACATGCCTGAGATTCCCGAATCCCCGTCGACCATCGACTTCGATTTCGCCGCTCTCGGTCCGCGCGAGCGCTACAAGCTGATGATCGGCACCATCGTGCCGCGGCCGATCGCGCTGGTGACGACGGTGGACGAGGACGGCCGGGTGAATGCGGCGCCGTTCTCCTTCTTCAACTGCCTGTCGGCCGATCCGCCGATCCTCGCCATCGGCGTCGAGACCAACCCGGACATGTCCCTGAAGGACACCGGCGAGAATATCCGCCGTACCGAGGTGTTCACGGTCAACATCGTCTCGGTCGCCATCGCCGAGGCCATGCATGTCTGCGCGGCGCGCTACCCCCGCGGCGTCGACGAGCTGAGTGAGGCCGGGCTGACGGCGCGGCCGGGGGTGAAGATCGCCGCGCCCTATATCGCCGAGGCGCCCGCCGCGTTCGAATGCCGGCGCACCCTGACCCTGGAACTCGGCAAGTCGCGCCAGATCATCCTCGGCGAGATCGTCGAGGCCCATTATCAGCCCGGCATCGTCGATCCGGCGACGCTGCGGGTGGATCCCGCCGCCCTCGACGCCATCGCGCGTCTCGGCGGCGATACCTGCGCCACCATCCGCGACCGCTTCGAGATGCTGACGCCGAAGCTCTGAGGCCGGCGGCGCAGGGGGGCTCCGTCCCCTATCTCCTTGCAGGACCTGATTTCTCTGCCGGCCCGGACACCCGTCCGGGCCGCTTGCATTTCGGCCGCCGGACTTTCGCCGGCGCCGGGATACAATCTATGTTGACTCATCAACATTGCTACGGTAAAACCCTCATATCGCCGGATGACGAGGGCCCCGAAGAGGGCGCCGCACCGGCGGGACCAACAAAGCAAGAAACATCAACGGCGGCCGCTCATCGGGAAGCGGGGGGTCGTCCGAGGGAGGCAGGCATGATCGAACGCCCGCACGGCTTCCATTCTCCACGGCAAATTCGCGTCTGCCCGCTCGTCGCGGCAGCCTGACGGCTCCGTCCGTCCCCTGACCCGCGCTCCCTGCGCCGGAGATCCGCTCCGGTCACGGGCGGGGTGTGTCCGGCCCCTTGCCCTCGCCAGCGACGGGCGGGGCTGGCTGGCGGACGGACGTCCAATCCCCTTTTGCGGCCGGCTTTTCTGCGGCCTGCGCCGGTTTCCGGGCGCGGGCGGGGGAGGGCTCGGGCCGGTCCGATGTCCCGCCGGTGCGTGTCGCGTGCCGGCGCTCCCTGATCCATGCGCGAAAAGAGGCCGACGGCCATGAAAACTGACGTCACCATCATCGGCGCCGGCCCCGCGGGTCTGCTGCTCTCCCATCTGCTGCATCTGGAGGGCATCTCCTCCGTCATCCTCGAAAGCCGCTCCCGGGAGGCCATCGAGGCGACCATTCGCGCCGGCGTGCTGGAGCAGTCGACGACGGATCTTCTGACCGAGATCGGCGCCGGCGCGCGCATGAAGAAGGAAGGCTTTGTCCATGCCGGCTTCGACCTGCACTTTGGCGGCCGCAGCCATCGCATCGACCTGGAAGAACTGACCGGCGGGCGCGTCATCACCGTCTATCCCCAGCACGAGGTGCTGAAGGACCTGATCGCGCTGCGGCTTTCGACCGGCGCCGACATCCGCTTCGGGCACCGGGTGACGGCGGTCGAGGACCTCACCGGCGATGCGCCGGTGGTCCGCTTCACCGATCCGGAGGGCGTCGAGCACACGCTCGCTTCCAAATTCATCGCCGGTTGCGATGGCGGTTATGGGGTCTCCAAGCAGGCGATCCCGACCGACGTGCGCACCGACTATTTCCGCGACTATGCCTTCGGCTGGTTCGGCATTCTCGCCAATGCCCCGCCGTCGTCCGACGAGCTGATCTACGCCAACTCGCCGCGCGGCTTTGCGCTGATCTCCACCCGCTCGCCGGATGTGCAGCGGATGTATTTCCAGTGCGATCCCAAGGACTCGGTCGACAACTGGGACGAGGCGCGCATCTGGGCGGAGCTTCAGGCCCGCGTCGAGGGCCGCCCCGAGCCGCTGAAGGAAGGGCCGATCTTCCAGAAGAATATCGTGCCGCTGCGCTCCCTCGTCACCGAGCCGATGCAGTATGGCCGGCTGTTCCTTGCCGGCGATGCCGCCCATTCCGTGCCGCCGACCGGCGCGAAGGGGCTGAATCTCGCCGCCTCCGACGTGTTCCTGCTGGCCCGCGGCCTCGCCTCCTTTTTTGCCACCGGCGCCGACGAGCAGCTCCAGACCTATTCCACCCGGGCGCTGCGCCGGGTGTGGCGGGCGCAGCATTTCTCCTGGTGGATGACCTCCATGCTGCATCGTTTCGAGGGCAGCGCCGGGGGCGTGCCCTTCGATGGCAAGCGCCAGCTCGCCGAACTCGACGCGGTCACCTCGTCGCCGGCGGCGTCGAAATTCCTCGCCGAGATGTATGCGGGCCTGCCCTTCGGCTGAGCCCGCCCACCTGAACCCCGCCCGATCCTGTCGCCTGATGTTCCGGAAAGGGTTCGCCTTTTCCGGGCTCCGGCGGAGCCATGGGCGGATCCTGATCCATCCTCCGGGGAGAACGACGCCGTGGCCGACCCGATCCTGGAAGTGAAGGGCCTGACGCGCCGGTTCGGCGGCTTCCTTGCCGTCGACAATGTCGATCTCTCGGTCCGGGAGGGCAGCATTCATGCCCTCATCGGTCCGAACGGCGCGGGCAAGAGCACCACCTTCAGCCTGCTCGCCAAATTCCTCCAGCCCACCTCCGGCTCGATCCGGTTCAAGGGCGAGGACATCACCTTCGTGAAGCCGTCCCGGGTGGCGAAGCGCGGCCTCGTCCGCTCCTTCCAGATCTCGTCGGTGTTCCCGAATCTCACGGCGCTGGAAAATATCCGCGTCGCCCTGCAGCAGAAGCGGGGTACGAGCTTCGATTTCTGGCGGCCCGAGACGGTGCTGAAAGGGCTGGAAGGGCAGGCGGCCGAGCTTCTGGACGATGTCGGCCTGACCGAATTCGCCCACACCCCGGCGGCCCTCCTCTCCTATGGCCGCAAGCGCGCCCTGGAGATCGCCACCACGCTGGCGCTGGAGCCGAAGCTGATGCTGCTCGACGAGCCCACCGCCGGCATGACGGACGCCGATGTGGAACGCATCGTCGCCCTCATCCGCCGCATCCGCGATGGCCGCACCATCCTGATGGTCGAGCACAATCTGTCGGTGGTGGAAGGTCTGTGCGACCGCATCACCGTGCTCACCCGCGGCCGGATCCTCGCCGAGGGCGACTATGCCACCGTGTCCGCCAACCCGGCCGTGATCGCTGCCTATCTCGGAGAGCCCGATGCTTGAGATTTCCGGGCTCACGGCCCGCTATGACGAGTCGAAGGTCCTGCACGGCGTCACCTTCACCGTGAAGGAGGGCGAGGTCGTCACCCTGCTCGGCCGCAATGGCGCGGGCAAGACCACCACCATGAAGTCGATCATGGGGCTGCTTGCCACCCGCGCCGGCTCCATCCGGTTCAAGGGGCAGGAGCTGATCGCGGCGACGCCCGACCGCATCGCCCGGGCCGGCATCGCCATCTGTCCCGAGCATCGCGGCATCTTCGCCGGCCTCTCGGTGCACGAGAACCTGATGCTGCCGCCGGTGATCGCGCCGGGCGGGCTCGATCTCGACACCATCCACGACCTGTTCCCCAACCTGAAGGAACGGGCCCACGGCCCCGGCACCAAGCTCTCGGGCGGCGAACAGCAGATGCTGGCGATCGCCCGCATCCTGCGCACCGGCGCGAAACTGCTGCTCCTAGACGAGCCGACGGAAGGTCTTGCGCCAGTCATCGTCCAGCAAATCGGCCGCACCATCCGCGAAATCAAGCAGCGCGGCTTCACGGTTCTGCTGGTGGAACAGAATTTCCGCTTCGCCGCCTCCATCGCCGACCGGCACTACGTCATGGAACATGGCGTGGTGATCGACGAAATACCGGCCGCGCAGGTCGCCGCCTCCACCGACAAGCTGCGTCATTATCTCGGCGTGTAGGACTGACAACCATGATGATCCTCGGCTATCCGGCTGCCCTTCTGGGCAGCCAGCTTCTCGTCGGCCTCATCAACGGGGCGTTCTATGCGCTCCTGTCGCTGGGGCTCGCCATCATCTTCGGCCTGCTGAACGTCATCAACTTCGCCCATGGCGCGCTGTTCATGCTCGGCGCCTTCGTGGCCTGGGGGCTGCTGAATGTCGCCGGCCTCGGCTATTTCTGGGCGCTGCTGCTGGCGCCGCTGATTGTCGGCCTTCTCGGCGCTGTGCTCGAACGCTTCGTGATTTCGCGCACCTACAAGCTCGATCATCTCTATGGCCTGCTGCTCACCTTCGGCATCGCGCTGGTGATCGAGGGCGTGTTCCGCAACCTCTTCGGCACCTCGGGCCTGCCCTATCCGGTGCCGCCGGCGCTGCAGGGGGGCACCAATCTCGGCTTCATGTTCCTGCCGATCTATCGCGGCTGGGTGGTGCTGATCGCGGTGGTCGCCTGTCTGGTGACGTGGATCGTCGTCGAGAAGACCCCGCTCGGCGCGCTGCTGCGGGCCGCCACCGAGGATGCGTCCCTCGTCTCCGCCTTCGGCGTGAAGGTGCCGCGGCTGCTGACGCTGACCTTTGCCGCCGGTGTCGCGCTCTCGGCCTTCGCCGGCGTGCTGGCCGCGCCGATCTATTCGGTCAATCCCAACATGGGGTCGAGCTTCATCATCGTCGTCTTCGCCGTGGTGGTGATCGGCGGCATGGGATCCATCATGGGCTCGGTCATCACCGGCTTTTCCCTCGGCGTCATCGAGAGCTTCGCCAAGCTCGTCTATCCGCCGGGGTCCTCCATGGTCATCTTCCTCGTCATGATCGCGGTTCTGCTGGCGCGGCCGGCGGGTCTCTTCGGAAAGAATGCGTGATGACTGCCGCTGTCCTTCCCCTTGCGCGCTCCGGCGCCCCCGCCGTCACGGCCTCGGCCTATGGCCTCTCCACCGGGCAGAAGATCGCCTTTCTGGTGATGATCGCCTTCATCGCGGTGGCGCCTCTCGGGCTCTACCCGCTGTTCGTGATGAAGGTGATGTGCTTCGCCCTGTTTGCCTGCGCCTTCGGCCTGCTCATCGGCTTCACCGGGCTGCTCTCCTTCGGCCACGCCGCCTTCTTCGGCATGGGCGCCTATATTGCCGGCTGGACGGCGAAAAGCCTCGGCCTGACGCCGGAGCTGGCGGTGCTGGCAGCCGGCCTCACCGGGGCGGTGCTCGGCCTGCTGTTCGGGCTGGTCGCCATCCGCCGCGCCGGGCTGCAGTTCGCGATGATTACCCTGGCGCTGTCCCAGCTCGTCTATTTCGCCTGCGTGCAGGCGCCCTTCACCCATGGCGAGGATGGCCTGCAGGATATTCCCCGCGGCAGCGTCTTCGGCCTGATCCCGCTCGCCTCCGACACCGCCACCTATATCTTCGTCGCCGCGGTGTTCGTGATCGGCTTTCTGGTGATTGCCCGCATCGTGCACTCGCCCTTCGGCCAGATCCTGAAGAGCATCCGCGAGAACGAGGCCCGCGCCATCTCGCTCGGCGTGGAAACCGACCGCTACAAGCTCGCCGCTTTCGTGCTCTCGGCCGCGATTGCCGGCGTTGCCGGCGGCACCAAGGCCATCGCCTTCGGCTTCGCCACCCTGGTGGACGTCCACTTCGTCGCTTCGGGCGAGGTGGTGCTGATGACACTGCTCGGCGGCATCTCCACCCTGTTCGGGCCCGTGGTCGGCGCCGTCATCATCGAGTCCCTCGTCCACTTCCTGTCGCGACAGGGCAGCTGGGCGACGGTGGCGCAGGGACTTCTCTTCATCCTGTGCGTGCTGGCCTTCCGCAAGGGCGTCATCGGAACGCTGGCCGCCCGGCTGAAGAGCCGGCTCTGAGCCACGCTTTTCGGGGGGCGATCCGCCCCCGCCATCCGACACGAACAAGAAATCCGCGAAGGGAGGGCGACGCCATGGCGGCCCAGAAGACTGACACGCTGACCTGCGATGTGCTGGTGATCGGCTCCGGCGCCGGCGGCCTCTCCGCCGCGATCACGGCGAGGAAGGCCGGGCTCGATGTGCTCGTCATCGAGAAGGAAGACTATTATGGCGGCACCACCGCGCTGTCCGGCGGCTTCCTCTGGGTGCCGGGCAATCATCATGCGAAAGAGTTCGGCATCGCCGACACCAAGGAGGCCGCGCGCACCTATCTGAAGGGCGAGACCGGCAACAACTACCGCGCCGAGATGACCGAAGCCTTCCTGGAGGAAGGCCCGAAGATGCTCGACTTCTTCGAGCGCGAGACGTCCGAGGTCCGCTTCCTGTCGTCGCCGCAGTTCCCGGACTATCACCCGACGGCGCCGGGCGGCGTCGCCGGAGGCCGCTCGGTGCTGGCCGCGCCCTTTGACGGCACGAAGCTCGGCCGGGAATTCCAGCGCCTGCGCCCGCCGCTGCGCACGATCACCTTCGTCGGCATGATGTTCAACTCCGGCAACGAGGTGAAGCACTTCTTC
>JBBSSF010000106.1:0-9316 GCA_038242345.1 Hyphomicrobiales bacterium | reverse complement strand
GGGCAGAACCTGCCGGAGCCGGTGAACAAGTTCGTGGAGGAGATGATCTGCTCCGCCAACTTTTCCTTCGGGCTTTATCCCGGCCTGACCCATGGCGCCTACAAGGCCATCGAGCATCATGCCTCGGACGAGCTGAAGGCGACCTATCTGCCGAAGATGGTCGCCGGCGTCTGGTCCGGCACCATGTGCCTGACCGAGCCCCATTGCGGCACGGATCTGGGGCTTTTGCGCACCAAGGCGGTGCCTCAGGCCGATGGCAGCTACCGGGTTTCGGGCTCCAAGATCTTCATCTCCGCCGGCGAGCATGATCTGACGGAGAACATCATCCATCTGGTGCTCGCCCGTCTGCCCGATGCGCCGAAGGGCGTGAAGGGGATCAGCCTGTTCCTCGTGCCGAAATTCCTGCCCCGGGCCGATGGCACGCCGGGGGAGCGCAACGGCGCGCTGTGCACCGGGCTGGAGCACAAGATGGGCATCAAGGCGTCGGCCACCTGCCAGATGACCTTCGAGGACGCCACCGGCTGGCTGGTCGGCGAGCCCAACAAGGGCATGCGGGCGATGTTCACCATGATGAACAACGCCCGTCTGGCGGTGGCGATCCAGGGGCTGGGCGTCGGCGAGGTGGCCTATCAGTCGGCGGTCGCCTATGCCCGGGAGCGCGGGCAGGGCCGCGCCCTCTCCGGCACGAAGCGGCCGGACCTGCCGGCGGATCCGATCATCGTGCACCCGGACGTGCGGCGGATGCTGATGACCATGCGCGCCTATAATGAAGGCTGCCGGGCGCTGGGCGTCTGGGTGGCGCGTGCCCTCGACCGGGTAGCCCTTCATCCGGATGCCGCCGTGCGCCGGGAGGCCGAGGACTTCACCGCCCTGATGACCCCGGTGGTGAAGGCGCTCTTCACCGACCTCGGCTTCGAGACGGCCAATCTCGGCGTGCAGGTCCATGGCGGCCACGGCTTCATCCGCGAGACCGGCGTGGAGCAGTTCGTGCGCGATGGCCGCATCGCCATGATCTACGAGGGCACCAACGGCGTGCAGGCGCTGGATCTGGTCGGCCGCAAGATGCCGGCCCACACCGGCCGCTATCTGCGCGCCTTCTTCCATCCGGTGCTGGCCATGATCGACGCCGCGCTGGAGGATGACGAGCTTGCCGATCTGGCGGGCCCGCTGGCCAAGGCCTTCGGCGGCCTCCAGCTCGCCACCGCCACCATCGCCCAGAAGGGGATGGCGGATCCGGAAGAGGCGGGGGCGGCGGCCACCGACTATCAGCGCCTGTTCGGTCTGGTGGCGCTGGGCGCCATGTGGCTGCAGATGGCGAAGATTGCCGGCGAGGCCCTTGCCAACGGCACCGAGGAGCCGGCCTTCTATCAGGCCAAGCAGGCCACCGCCCGCTTCTTCATGGCCCGCATCCTGCCGCAGGCCGCCGGTCTGGTGGCCGCCATCCGTGCCGGCAAGGCGAGCCTGATGGCCCTCGACGAAGCGGCGTTCTGACCGGTGATCGGGCGGAGGGCTGTCCCTCCGCCCGCCAGAAGACAACAGGGGGAGGGGACGATGACCGACGTTGCGGAGCTGCTGGATGCCATCGAGGAGCGCAAGGATGTCCTGAAGACGCTCGGCTACAAGGTGCGCTTCGACATTGCGGAAGGCGGCAGCATTCTGGTGGATGCCACCGGCGGCAACGTCGCGGTGTCGGAAGGGGGCGGCGCGGCCGACACCGTGCTGAAGCTCAAGGCCGACAATCTGAAGAAGCTCATCGAAGGCCGGCTCAATCCGATGATCGCCTTTTCCACCGGCCGCCTGAAGGTGACCGGCAGCCAGGGCGTGGCCCTGAAGCTCGCGGGCCTGCTGGAAAGCTGAGGCCCCCGCCGGTCTTCACCCAGCCCCATGCAGACGACAGCGCCCGGCGGGGAAACCCGGCCGGGCGCTTCTGTTTTTGCTTCGGAATCGAAAGGACCGCGGGAGGGGGGACCTCCCGCGGCGGGGCTCATTTCACCCGGGTCCAGATCTGGCTCTTGCAGACGAGGCCGCCGAGAACGCAGCCGGAGAGCTTCATCCGGTCGGGGCTCTGGAGGTCGAGGGTGCCGGAATAGGTCTTGCCGTTCTCGATGTTGTAGAGCTGGCCCTTCCAGCGCCCGGCGCCGTCTGGCTGGATCTCCGACAGCATCACCGCGCCGACCAGCGGCCGGCTGCGCTTGCCCGCATCCGGGTTCTCGCTGTCGGCGCGCGGCGTCTTCTGCCACTGGATGGTGCCGCAGGTCGCCGCTCCGCACGGGGCGAAGGCGACCTTCGTCTCCCCGCTCTCCGTCAGCCATGTCCCGTCAAGGGCGGCGGCGGAGGCCGGCGGGGACAGGAGAAGCACGGCGGCAAGGGCGGAAAGGGCGCCAAGGCCGGGAATCGTCTTCATGGTCTTGCTCCCCGGGCTCACTTGAAGCCGTCATATTTCCAGGTGACGCTGGCCGAGATGATGTCGACATGGCTGTCGACGGTCCCGACATAGGGCAGCCCGGTGACATAATGCGGGTTGCCCGGGGTCAGCTCCACATCGCCATCGCCGACGGCGAAGATGTGCATGTAGCCGAGATCGAGCTTCAGGCTTTGGGTGATCTGGTAGCCGCCGCCGATGGCCAGGCTCACCCGGTCGCTGTCGGGCAGGCGCAGGTCGCGGTTGCGGGTGGAGATCGGCGCCCATTCATAGGATGTGCCGGCGCGCAGCGTGAGCTGCTGGTTCCAGCGATATTCCGCGCCGATGGAGGCGTAGTAGCTGTCGTCATATTCGAACGGCAGGCTGGTCAGCGTCACGCCATTGGTGGCGCCGCCGCGCCCGGTCACCGGGATCGTGCCGAACCGGCTCCAGTTGTACCATTCGAAGGCGCCGGAGATCACCAGATCCGGGGTGACGGTCTGGCGGATGCCGACGGACACCATGTCGGGCGTGTTGAGGGTGGCGGCAATGCCATAGCTGCCGGCCGGCAGCGCGCCCGTGGCCGCGCCGAGGCTGAGGCTGCCTTCCAGATCGAGACTGGTGGTCGAGCGGTAGCCGATGCCGATTTCCGTGCCGGCAAAGGGCTTGACGGTGACGCCGGCGGTGGCGCCGAAGGCCCAGGCGTCGCCCTCCAGCGTGCCCGAGGCGGCATTGGGCATCGGCGACAGCGCCTGGGACAGGCGGGTGTTGAAGTGCAGCGCCTGCACGCCCGCGCCCACCGACAGCCAGTCCGTCACCGCCCACGCCGCCTGGGGCGTGAACTCGTAGGAGCGCACCTCCGAGGTGCGGGCATAGATCTGGCCCGCGGCATTGAACGGGTTCTTGGTGATGAGGCCATAGGGCGCATTCACCGCAAGGCCGATCCAGAACTTGTCGTTGATCTGGTAGCTGGCATAGGACGACGGCAGGAAGGCATCGATCACGATGTCGCCGGTGGAGGCGCTGCCGCCCAGTGTCGTCAGGATCGGGCTGGTGCCCGAGGCCGGGGTGATGTCCGAATTCGGCATGATGCCGGCGAGATCGGCCGAAATCTGCAGCCCCATGAACTGGGTCATGGTCGCCGGGTTCCAGTACATCGAGCCGAGCCCGGCGCTGCCGGCGGCCGCCCCCGCAAAGGCCTGTCCCAGACCGATGGTGCTCTGCTCGCGCAGCGCGAAGGCTCCGGCGTGGGCGGTCTGCGATGCGGCCACAAGCAGGGTCGCGGCCGCAAACGGGATCGCCGCGGCTTTTGCGCCTCGTTCCATTCTCTTCCCCCCTCATGCGGGCTTTTGTGTCCGCCGGTGCCCGGCGGCTGCCCGTCTCTGTCGAGTTCACGTAGAGAGGATATGCATGACGTATTGGTGAGTCCAGCGTCATATAGGGTTGTTTGCGGCGCAAAACGGAATTGCACCGGCAGGTGTGGCCAATCCGCCATTCCCGCGGCGCGCGCAAGGGGATACGGCCAGGTATGGAGGCGGGGCCGGGGCCGGAATTTCAGGCCGGAGACGGGCGGGCGGCGCCGGCAGCCGGTGGCTTTGTCCGGCGGTCATCGGGAGAGGGGAGAGACCTTCGGGCCGGGCTGCGACCCGCACCGGCCCTCCCGGGGATCAGCCGGCTGCCGGGCTGTCGCCGCGGGCGGCGCGGCGGAAGGCGGCCGGGGTCGCGCCGGTCCACTTGCGGAAGGCGCGGTGGAAGGCGGAGGGCTCGGCAAAGCCGAGATCGGCGGCAATCTCGGCCACGGGCCGGTCGGTCTCCTTCAGCGCCGTGATGGCGGCGCGGTGACGCAGCGCGTCCTTGATCTCGGCATAGCCGCCGCCCTCCTGGCGCAGGCGCCGGCGCAGCGTCGGCGCGGGCATGCGCATCTGGGTGGCCAGATCCTCAAGGGTCGGCCAGTCGACGGGGGAGAGCGCCCGCAGCCGCGCCCGCACCTCGGCGGCAATGCCGGCATCATGGCGATAGCGCACCAGGAGGTTGGCCGGCGCCCGGCGCAGGAATTCCTTCACCGCCCGTTCGCTGCGGTCGATGGGAAGGGTGAGATAGCGGGCATCGAAGGCGAGCACGCTGGCCGGCTGGCTGAAGCGCACCGGGGCGCCGAAGAACAGGCGATAATCCGTGTCGCCCTTCGGTTCGGGGCCGCGGAAATCCACCCGCCGCAGGGGCAGGCGGCGGCCGACCAGCCAGCACACCAGCCCGTGCAGGATCATCCAGAAGGTGCGGTAGGCGAAGGCCGAGCGCGGCGGCCCGGATTCCGACAGGGTGATGACGACCAGGCCGCCGGCGACCGTCATGCGGCCACGCGGCTCCTCCAGCATCACGCCGAGAAAGCGCAGCGCCCGGCGCAGCGCGATGCCGAGGGTGCCCGACCCCACGATGGCATAGGTGAGCATGGTGAAGGAGCCCGGCCGCATGGCCCGCCCGCCGAGGCCGAAGAACTCGTCCTGCAATTCCTCGGCGACGGCCAGCCACAGGGCGCCATAGCCTTCGGCCGAGATGCGGAACTCCGGATCGGCCAGCGCCGCCGCGTCGATGCCGGCCGCCTTCAGCGCCGGGCCGGTATCGAGGCCATGGCGTTTCAGCGCCCACAGGGCCTCTTCCACGAAGCCCGGTCCGATCATCCGCCGTTCCATGGTCCTGCCCGCAGCTCGCCCGGCACCTTCCCGGAGCGGAAGGAAAAATATGGCAAAAGTGATCGCCAATCCAGAGACGGAGCGGGCATCGCCGGCCATGTCCGGGGGCGCTAAGGTCCGGTCATCAGAGGTTCCCGCGTGGGTGGCACGGAGGAAGAGGTCCCCCACGGTCGCGAGAGAACCTCAGGACATGAGGGAGAGAACGCATGACCCTGGAGCCCGGCGCGGCTGCCCCGGCGGTTGCCGATTATCGCGCGGCCTATGATGCCTTCAGCTTTGCCGACGAAGCGGCCAGGCTCTCCGGCAGCCTGATCGACGGCGTCAATGTCTGTGTGGAATGCTGCGACCGCTGGGCCGATGATCCGGCCCGGGTCGCCCTCGACTGGGAAGGTGCTGCCGGCGCCACCCGGACCATGACCTTTGCCGAGCTGAAGGACGAATCCGCGCGCTTTGCCGGCGTGCTCACCGATCTCGGCATCGGCCCGGGCGATGTGGTGGCGGGCCTTCTGCCGCGCACGCCGGAACTCCTCATCACCATTCTCGGCACCTGGCGCGCCGGCGCGGTCTATCAGCCGCTGTTCACTGCCTTCGGCCCCAAGGCCATCGAGCACCGGCTGAAGACGTCCGGGGCGAAGCTCGTGGTCACCGATCCGGCCAACCGGCCCAAGCTCGACGGCATGGAAGGCGTTTCGCCGAAGATCGCCATTTCCCGCGGCTCTCCGACGATTGCCGGAGATTATGACTTCGCCGCCGAGATGGCCAAGCACGGCACCGACTTCTCCCCGGTGATGCGCAAGGGCGACGATCTCTTCCTGATGATGTCGACCTCGGGCACCACGGGTCTGCCCAAGGGCGTGCCGGTGCCGATCAAGGCGCTGCTGGCGATGCGGGGCTACATGGTCCACGCCATCGACCTGCGCCCCGAGGACAAGTTCTGGAACATCGCCGATCCCGGCTGGGCCTATGGCCTCTATTATGCCGTGACCGGTCCGCTGCTGCTCGGCCACGCCACGACCTTCTTCGATGGCCCGTTCACGGTCGCCGAGACCTACCGCATCATCAAGAGCCACGGCATCACCAACCTCGCGGGGTCGCCGACGGCCTATCGTCTGCTGATCGGCGCGGGCCCCGAGCCGGCAGCCGATGTGAAGGGCCAGCTCCGGGTCGTCTCCTCGGCCGGCGAGCCGCTGAACCCGGAAGTCATTCGCTGGTTCGCCGCCCATCTCGACGCGCCGATCTATGACCACTACGGCCAGACCGAGACTGGCATGACGGTGAACACCCATCATGCCCTGAAGCATCCGGTGCACCCGGGCTCGGCCGGCTTCGCCATGCCCGGCTACCGCGTCGTCATCCTCGATGGCGAGAACAACGAGCAGCCCCCGGGCGTGCCGGGCACGCTGGCGGTCGACATCGCGAAGTCGCCGCTGTTCTGGGTCCCCGGCTACTGGAAGCAGCCGACGCCGGCGATCGTCGATGGCTACTACCGCACCGGCGACCTCATGGAGCAGTCGCCCGATGGCTCCGTCGCCTTCGTCGGCCGCGCCGATGACGTCATCACCTCGTCGGGCTACCGCATCGGCCCGTTCGATGTGGAAAGCGCCCTCATCGAGCATCCGGCGGTGATCGAGACGGCGGTGGTCGGCAAGCCGGATCCGGAGCGCACGGAGATCGTCAAGGCGTTCGTGGTGCTGAAGCACGGCTTCGCCGCCTCCGACGCCCTGGAGGAAGAGCTGCGCCAGTATGTGCGCAAGCGCCTCTCGGCTCACGCCTATCCGCGCGAGATCGAGTTCGTGGACGAACTGCCGAAGACGCCCTCCGGCAAGCTCCAGCGCTTCATCCTGCGCAATCAGGAAATCGCCAAGTCCAAGGAAACCGCCGGCTGATCGGCGCTGTTGCTCGGCGGGCTGCCGCCCGCACCCGCTTTTATTTGCCTCAGTCGCCGGCGGCCCCTTCGGGGCCACGGGGCTCGCTCCGCTAGACGTTCCGGCCGGCACTACGCCGTCCGGAACCCGCTTTGCGCGACGCCGGTCGGCGTCGAAAGAGCGGAAGAAAAACTGGAGGGGCCGGGAGGCTGTGCCTCCCGGTTGGGGGATCGGGGGCGGATCGCCCCCGAAAGGCGCGGATGAGACCTCAATAATCGAGTGAGACCCATGCAGATCGCCGATCGTGTTTTCCTTGTCACCGGCGCGGCCTCGGGCCTTGGCGCCACGGTTGCCCGTCATCTCTCCGGCCTTGGGGCGAAGGTGGTGATTGCCGACATTGCCGACGGCAGCCCGCTGGCGGCCGAGCTGGGCGCCGGCGCCCGCTATATCCGCACCGATGTCACCTCAGGCGAGGATGGCGCGGCCGCCGTTGCGCTGGCCCTTGCCGAATTCGGCCGGCTGGATGGCCTCGTCAACTGCGCCGGCGTCGCGCCGTCGGAGCGGGTGGCGGGCCGGGATGGGCCGCACCGGCTGGAGAGCTTCGCCAAGGTCGTCGGCATCAACCTGATCGGCACCTTCAACATGGTCCGGCTGGCCGCCGATGCCATCGCGAAGAACGCGCCGGACGAAAATGGCGAGCGCGGCGTCATCATCAACACCGCCTCCATTGCCGCCTTCGATGGCCAGATCGGCCAGGCCGCCTATGCCGCCTCCAAGGGCGGCGTCGCGGCGCTCACCCTGCCGGTGGCGCGCGAGCTGGCGCGGTCGGGCATCCGCGTCGTCGCGATTGCGCCGGGCGTGTTCGAGACGCCGATGATGGCGGCGATGCCGCAGGAAGTGCGGGATTCGCTCGGCCGCACCGTGCCCTTCCCGCCGCGCCTCGGCCGTCCGCCGGAATATGCGGCGCTGGTCGAGCACATCCTCTCCAACGGCTACCTCAACGGCGAGACCATCCGCCTTGATGGCGCGCTGCGCATGGCGCCGCGCTGAGACCTGTCCCGCCTGTTCCGTTTTCCGCGCGCCGACCGGGTGCGCCTTCGGGGAGCCCTCTCATGGCCCATGAAGATCCTGTCGTCATCGTCGGTTCCGCCCGCACGCCCATGGGCGGCTTCCAGGGCGATTTTGCCGGCGTCACCGCCTCCACCCTTGGCGCCGCCGCCATCCGCGCCGCTGTCGAGCGCGCCGGCGTTGCGCCGGAGACGGTCGAGGAAGTCGTGTTCGGCTGCGTGCTGCCGGCCGGTCAGGGGCAGGCGCCGGCCCGTCAGGCGACGCTGGGCGCGGGCCTGCCGCTGGGCACCGGCGCCACCACCGTCAACAAGATGTGCGGCTCCGGCATGAAGGCGGCGATGTTCGCCCATGACCTGATTTCCGCCGGTTCCGCGTCGATCGCGGTGGCCGGTGGCATGGAGAGCATGACCAACGCGCCTTATCTCCTGGAAAAGGCCCGCGGCGGCTATCGCATGGGCCATGGCCGCGTCATGGACCACATGTTCCTCGACGGTCTGGAAGATGCCTATGACAAGGGCCGCCTGATGGGCACCTTTGCCGAGGACTGCGCCGAGGCCTACCAGTTCACCCGCGAGGCCCAGGACGCCTTCGCCATCGCCTCGCTGACCCGCGCCCAGGAGGCCATGACCTCCGGCCACTTCGCCGACGAGATCGTGCCGGTGACGATCAAGGCCGGCCGCACCGAGAAGACGGTTGCCAGCGACGAGCAGCCGCCGAAGGCCAAGCTCGACAAGATCCCGTCCCTGAAGCCTGCCTTCCGCGACGGCGGCACGGTGACGGCGGCCAACTCCTCCTCCATCTCCGATGGCGCCGCGGCCCTCGTGCTGATGCGCCTGTCGGAGGCCGAGAAGCGCGGCCTCACCCCGATCGCCGCCATCCGCGGCCACGCCACCCACGCCCAGGCGCCGAACCTGTTCGCCACCGCCCCCATCGGCTCCATCCAGAAGGTGCTGGAAAAGGCCGGCTGGTCGAAGGATGCCGTCGATCTCTACGAGATCAACGAGGCCTTCGCCGTCGTCACCATGGCCGCCATGCGCGACCTTGCGCTGCCCCATGACAAGGTGAACATCCACGGCGGCGCCTGCGCCCTCGGCCACCCGATCGGCGCGTCCGGAGCCCGCATCCTCGTCACCCTGCTTGCGGCGCTGAAGACCCACGGCCTGAAGACCGGCGTCGCGTCGCTCTGCATCGGCGGCGGCGAGGCGACGGCCATGGCGGTCGAACTCATGAACTGAGTGGATTTGGGGGCATCTGCCCCCAAACCCCTGACCGGGAGGCACAGCCTCCCGGCCCCT
>JBBSSF010000105.1:0-9324 GCA_038242345.1 Hyphomicrobiales bacterium | reverse complement strand
TGGCGGCGCCATTCGGGATCTTCGGCCGGCACATGAAGGTGGCATGCAGGCCATTGCGCCGGCAGACTTCCTTCATCGCGGTGCGGAACAGCACCATGTTGTCGGCGGTGTCGATGCCGAGCGTCGGCGAGAAGGTGAATTCGAGCTGGCTCGGGCCGAACTCCACTTCCATGGAGCGCAGCGGCAGACCCAGCGCCTGGGTATTGCGGCGCAGGAGCTCGATCACGCCATCGACGGAGTCATAGGCCAGTTCCGTCAGATACTGGGCGCCATGGGTCAGAAGCTCGACCTCCGGCGGCGTGCCGGGCTGGCCGGCATCCGAAAGCCTCATCGACGGATCGGTGACCCGGAAGACGTGGAATTCCACTTCCAGCCCGGCCATCAGGTCCGCATTCCACGGATCAAGCGCCGCCAGCGCCTGCCGGGCGAGCCGGCGGGTGCAGAAGGGCACCGGCGTGTCATCGGGCATGTAGAGATCGCACAGCACCCAGGCGGTGTTCGGCGCCCAGGGCAGGCGGCGGAAGGTGGTCGGATCGGCCACCAGCAGGATGTCGGCCGCGCCGCGCAGCCGCGGCATGTCGAAGCCGCCGCCGGAGGTGAAGGCCGGAAACACCGTGCGGTGGGAGGTGTCCTTGGCAATCAGCGTGGTGGTGAGCGACACGCCTGACTTCAGCGCGCCGATGGCCTCGGAGGCCACCAGCGCCTTGCCGCGCAGGATGCCATGCTGGTCCGGGAAGACGAAGCGGACCACGTCGAGGCCATCCGTGCGGATGGCCTCGACAATGCGGCCGGCGGCCTCGGTCTGGGTGTCCGACCACAGGCCGAACCGGTCGACGAAAGCGGGCATGATCGGTCAGGCCTCGACGGGCTCGCCCCAGGGGGCATTGGCACGGCGCTTCGCATCACCGGTGCGCCAGTAGGCCTCCGTGTCGCCGGAGCGGTCGACGCCGTCGAAGGAGACCGGCCCCTTCAGCGCCTTCGCCTCCTCGGCCGAGAGGGCCATCAGCGGCGCCTCGCCGGCCTGGACCTTGCGGATCTGCGCCGTCAGCAGGCGGCGATAGGCGCTGATGGCCTTGTCGGAGGCGCCCAGATGCTCGCGGGTGCGGTCCTGGATCGGACCCTGGCTCTCGCACGCCCACTGGTCATGGACGTTGATGTCGAAGCCCATGCCGAGATAGGTGGCCGCCTTCTGCTCTTCCGGATTGTAGCCCCAGTTGTTGGCGCGGTTGCGCAGCGGCTTGTAATCCGGCTCCGGATAGGTCGCCAGACGCTGCTCGCGCATGGTCTTCTTGTCGAGCGGGCCGGTGAAGCTGGTGAACACCGTGAACCAGTAATTGTTGTGGTCATCCACCGGCACATGCCACTGGGTGATGGTGACTTCCGGGCTCATCGGAATGACGAAGGCCTGCGGGAAGACGATGTTGGTCACCCGGACATGGGTCTCGGCATCGGTCAGCGGACGCAGGGTGGTGATGCGCAGGCCATGGGGCGCCGAGGCGACCGAGATCTGCGGCCGGTCATATTCCCGGAGCACCTTGGTGATCGGCAGGTCGGAGTCGATGGAGGTGGAGCGGAACTGCTTGCCGAAGCTGGCCTCCGGATCCTCGTCCTCGAAGAAACGGTGCAGGAAGGAGGCGTGGGCCGGGTCCATGCCCACTTCCAGCGACTGCAGCCAGTTGCATTCCCACAGGCCCTTGAAGGCGAAGGTGTGGGTGTCGGGGGCAACGAAGCAGTCCAGCTCCGGGAAGGCCGGAGGCTCGCCGGCGCCGAGAAAGGCGAAGATCACGCCGGCGCGGACGTCCAGCGGATAGGACTTCTGCTTGATGCGCTTGCAGAGCTGGCTTTCCACCGGCTCGGCCGGGGTCTCCAGGCAGTTGCCATCGGCATCGAACAGCCAGCCATGGAACGGGCAGCGCAGGCCGCCATCTTCCAGCCGGCCATAGGCCAGATCGGCGCCGCGGTGCGGGCAGTCGCGGTCGAGCAGACCGTAACGGCCATCGGAGCCCTTGAACAGAACGAAGTTCTCGCCCAGCAGACGCACCGCCTTCACAGGCCGTGGACCCTCAAGCTCCTCGACGAGGGCAATCGGCTGCCAGTAACGGCGCAACAGCGCGCCACCCGGCGTGCCGGGACCGACCCGCGTATAAAGGTCGTTCTGCTCCTGACTTATCATCAGCGGACTCCTGGGGACTTTGAACGACGGTCCGGGACCGGGGGGAGGTCATGCGGAGCGCCTCGAATTCAATGCATGCAATCTAGTTTTGGCTGAATACAATGTCAAACAGGGGCGCGGCCGCCTGCCCGGGGACACCGACACCCGCCCGAATGTCGGGGGGCGGCGGCGCCATAAGAAATTTCCCTTATATCCGAATGGATTGCCCTCTCCCGTGGACGTCGTGTGACACACCGTCCAGAAACAGCCCTTGTCCCGCAGGGGGCTGGCAGCATACAATTTCCGCATCATGCATGCCGATTTTGCAGGATGTGCCGGAAAAAGACGCATGAACGCCCCTGACAGCTCCCGTTCCTCGGCCCAGTCCCAGCAGGCCCGCGTGCTCGTGCAGCTGCGCGACCTGATCCTGAAGGGCGCCTTCGCGCCGGGCGAACGGCTGGCGGAAATCCCGATCGCAGAACGGCTTGGCGCCTCACGCACGCCGGTGCGGCTGGCCTTTGCCACCCTGGAACAGGAAGGGCTGGTGCAGATCTCGCCCACGGGCGGCTATGTCATGCGCGCCTTCACCCGCAAGGAGATCGACGACGCCATCGCCGTGCGCGGCACGCTGGAGGGCATGGCGGCGCGGCTCGTGGCCGAGAACGGCCTCACCCGGGGCATGTCCGCCGAATTGCATGCACTGTTGCGCCAGGGCGACGAGGCGCTTGCCGGGCCGGAACTCACCATCGACGGCTATGCCGATTATGTGGAGATGAACAACCGCTTCCACGATCTCCTGCTGGAGTTCGCGGGCAACGCGGCGCTGTCGCGGGCGGTGGAGATGAACAATCACCTGCCCTTCGCGGCCGCCTCGGCGACGCTGCCGATGCATTCCTCGACCGGCGACGGGCGGCAGTGGCTGCTCATCACCCATCACCAGCACCGCAGCATGGTGTATGCCATCGAACACAGGGAAGGCACCCGCGCCCAGGCACTCGCCATCGAGCATGTGGAAGTGGCGCGGCTGAACCTGCGCTCGGCCTATGAGGAGCCGCAGTCGGCCATCGAGGTGATGCCGGCCATGCGGCTCCTGACCCGCGGCGGGCGCACCGGCGTCTGATGGCCGGGACACGATTTGCCATGAGCCGGTGGCTTCATACCAGGCGCACGAAGTGCTGACCGCACCTTAGCGCCTGAAGGATAGCGGATTTCTCATATGCACCAATGGCATGAGAAATCCGCATCGGAGTACCAAAGAGTCCTTTTCAAGGATCGTTGGTATGACCGGGCAGATTGGACGCCGGCAGGATCTTGCCCGGGTTCATGAGCCCGCGCGGATCGACGGCGTGCTTCAGGGCGGCCATCAGCTCCAGGGCGACATCGCCGTGCTCGGCGCGCATGTAGCCGATCTTGCCGGTGCCGATGCCATGCTCGCCGGTGCAGGTGCCGTCGACGGAAATCGCCTTCTCGACCATGGCCTGATTGATGGCGGCGACCTCGTCCATTTCCGACGGGCAGGCCGGATCCACGGCGAAGACGACATGATAGTTGCCATCGCCGACATGGCCGAGGATGAAGGCCGGAATGGCCGAACGGGAGAGAAGCTCCCGGGTGAAATGGATGCACTCGCCGAGCTTCGACACCGGCACGCACACATCCGACGACCAGCCCTTCGAGCCCGGCCGCTGGGCGATCACCGCATAGAGGGCCTGATGCCGGGCCTTCCACAGCCGCGCCCGCTCCTCGGCCGAGGTCGCCCACTGGAAATCGGCGCCGCCATGCTCGGCCACGATCTCGCGCACCATGGCCACCTGCTCCTCCACGATCGCCGCCGCGCCGTGGAACTCGAAGGCGAGGGTGTCGGACACCGCCAGACTGGTGTGGGAATAGGCGTTGACGGCGTTGACCAGCGCACGGTCCATCAGCTCCATGCGCGCCACCGGAATGCCCAGCTGGATGATCGAGATGGCGGCGCCCACGGCATCGTCCACATCGGGGAAATGGCAGAGCGCGGCCGACATGGTCTCCGGGATGCCATAGAGCCGGAGGGTGATCTCGGTGATGATGCCGAGGGTGCCTTCCGCGCCGATGAACAGGTGCGTCAGATCATAGCCGGCGGCCGACTTGCGGGCGCGCCGCGCCGTGCGCACGATGCGGCCATCGGGCAGAACCACGGTGAGGGAGAGAACGTTCTCCCGCATGGTGCCATAGCGCACCGCATTGGTGCCCGAGGCCCGCGTCGAGGTCATGCCGCCGATGGACGCATTCGCCCCGGGATCGACGGGGAAGAACAGTCCCTGGTCGCGCAGATAGGCGTTCAGCTGCTCGCGCGTCACCCCGGGCTCGACGGTGCAGTCGAGATCCTCCGGGCTGACCGAGAGGATGCGGTTCATGCGCGAGAGATCGACGGAAACGCCGCCGCGCTCGGCCGAGAGATGGCCTTCCAGCGAGGTGCCGGCGCCATGGGGGATCACCGGCAGGCCGGCAGCCGCGCAGGCGCGCACGATCTCGGCCACTTCCTCGGTGGTCTCGGGGAAGAGGACGGCATCGGGGGCGACGGTCGGGTGATGGGCCTCGCCGCGGCCATGCTGCTCGCGCACCGACAGCGCGGCGGAGAAGCGCGGCCCGAACCGGTCGCGCAGGGCATGGAGGGCGGGGGAAAGCTCGGTCATGGGGGCACCTGTCCCGCTCGGACAATCAGGGCCCCGGGATAAGCCGGCCGCGGATGCATTGCAATGACGCGCCGCACGGACAGGCGCGCCGCCATCCCCGGCGCCGCGGCCCGGGATCTCAGGAGGGGCGGTCGCGGAAGGCCCGGCGAACGAAGCCGGCGGCGGGCTCGACCACCCCCCCGGACGTCTCCAGCACATGGACGCAGTTCCGCCCCGCCCGCTTGGCGCGATAGAGGGCGGCATCGGCCCCGGCCAGCAGGTGCGTCAGGTCCGCCCCGCCGCTGGCCCGCGCGACCCCGAAGCTGGCCGTCACCCGCAGCTCCGGCACCCGGGCGGAGACCTGCATCCCGGCCAGCCCGGCCCGCAGGCTCTCGGCCAGTGCCGCCGCCCCCTCGGTGCCCCGCCGCGTCACGCACAGGGCGAACTCCTCTCCCCCCACCCGGGCGACCAGCACGTCCGGCCCCGCCGCCTCGTTGAGCAGGATGCCGCACGCCCGGATCGCCTCGTCACCGACGGCATGGCCATGCTCGTCGTTGACGCACTTGAAATGGTCGATGTCCATCAGGATCAGGGCCGCCTGCCCCTCCGGCGCGGCCCGCAGATGACCGACATCCTCCTCGAACCCGCGCCGGTTGGGCAGGTGCGAGAGCACGTCGATGCGGGCCTCTTGGCGCATGGACCGGAAGAGTTCCGCCGCCAGCACGGCGAGGAAGATCAGCGCCAGCATGACCTCCAGCAGCACCGAGGCCACCATGGTCAGGGTCCAGAAGAAAGGCGTGTCGCCCTGGCCGGCGACGAGGACCGGCAGCGTGAGATTGACGGCCGCCGCCGCCATGCCGAACAGCACGGCAAAGTCGATCATCGTGCGCCGCAGGGAGGGCAGCACCCGGATGAAGGTGATGAAGACGAGCGAGATCAGGGCGGCGTGGATGATGTAGGTCCGCCGGGCCAGACTGTCCTCGACCAGCAACGACCAGCCGAAGGCGATCATCCAGGCGACGGCGACCAGCGCGAACAGCCGGAGCGGGGACCGCCGCTGATAATAGATATGGACCGCGCAGCAGACCGCCGTGACCGTGCCGACGAACAGGAGTCCCGCCACGAACCGGCCGAGGGCCGCCGGCATCATCCCGTAGCGCACCCCGAAATCGCGGATGACGAACGCCCCCGCGCCGATCAGGAAGCCGAGGCTGAACAGCAGCACATGCCGCCGCTCGCGATGGTGCAGCCAGATCGCCAGCAGCAGCACCCCGATGAAGCTGCTCACCATCGGGTTCAGAAGAGCGATCAGGATTTCGCTGCTCATGCGTCCTCCCCCGGGAACGCCAGATGCGCACGGGCCGGCCGGCCCGCGATCTCATCGCCAGGACTGCCAGCGGCTGACCGCATGGCATTCCTGAAGAGATGCGGATTTCCCATATACCCAGACGGCATGAAAAGTCCGCATCGGAATGCCGGCGCGTCCTTTTCAAGGGATCTCCGGCATCATACCAGGCGCACGAAGTGCTGACCGCACCGCGCGCCTGAAGAACATCAGATTTCTCACATGCTCCAATGGCATGGGAAATCCGAACCGGAATACCAAAGAGTCCTTTTCAAGGATCTTTGGTATCACTTGCCGATGCAGAAGGAGGCAAAGATCGCCCCCAGCACCTCTTCCACATCGATCCGGCCGGTCAGGCGCCCGAGGGCATCGCTTGCCAGCCGCAGTTCCTCGGCGCGCAGCTCCAGCGGCAGGAACTGGCCATCCACCGCCGCCGTCAGCGCGGACAGGGCTTCCTCAAGCAGGCGCACCTGACGCGCCCGCACGATGAGGGCATCCTCGGCCGGCGCAAGACGCTCCGACGCCGCGGTGGCCAGATCGGCCATCAGCGCCGCCAGCCCCGCCCCGGTCTTCACCGAGATCCGGTGCCGGATGCCGGCCGGATCCATGCCCGACGCGCCCTCGAAGGGCCCGTCGCGGTCGCACTTGGTGACGAGGCGCCACAGCGGCGCCGGACCGGTCTCCAGCGGCGTCGGCGGCGGGGTGGAGGCATCGGGCGCCTCCAGCCACAGCACCAGATCCGCCTCGGCCGCCCGGTCGAGGGCGCGGCGGATGCCTTCCGCCTCCACCAGACCGGATGCCTCGCGCAGGCCCGCCGTATCGGTCAGCACCACCGGGTAGCCGGCCAGATCCAGCCGCACCTCGATGAGATCCCGCGTCGTGCCCGCCTCCTCCGACACGATCGCCACATCCGCCCGGGCGAGCGCATTGAGGAGGCTCGACTTGCCGGCATTGGGCGGCCCGGACAGCACCACCCGGAACCCGCCCGTCAGGCGCTCGGCCTGATCGGCGGATCGCAACGCCCGGGCGAGATCGGCGGCAAGCACGGCCGCATCGTCCCAGGCCGGATCGGCCACCGCCTCGCCGATCTCGTCGGCATCGGAAAAGTCGATGAGGGCTTCCACCCGCATGCGGATGGCGACGAGCCGGGCTCGCCAGTCCTCCGTCACCCGGCCGAGCAGGCCATCGGCCTGGGCGGCGGCGCGGCGGCGCTGGGCTTCGGTCTCGGCGGCGAGCAGGTCGGCGAGCCCTTCGACCGCGGCCAGATCCATCCGCCCGTTGAGGAAGGCGCGGCGGGTGAACTCGCCGGGCTCGGCCGCCCGGGTCTGGGGATGGACAAGCAGCGCCCTGATGAGGGCCGAGATCACCGCCCGCCCGCCATGGACGTGGAATTCGGCCAGCTCCTCGCCGGTCGCGGTGTCGGGCCCGGGAAAATGCAGCACCAGACCGCGGTCGATGAGGACGCCGGAAGCCGGATGCCGGATCGCCCGCAGGCTCGCCCGGCGCGGCGCGGGCACGCCGCCGGCCATGGAGGCCAGCAGCTCCGGCACGGCCGGTCCCGACACCCGCACGACGGCAATGGCCGCCGGCGGCGCGCCCGAGGACAGGGCGACGATGGTGTCCGGCATCATGTCCGCTCTCCACGGGCTGGGCGGCCGGAGGGCCGGGGGAAATGGAAGCGCATTGGGGCTCGCGACACCGGACGTTGAACGCACACGGTCCTTCCTTAGCATCTTCCATGCGCGCGTGCGCCCGCCCCGCCCCGCGACCCGTCGCCCGGGGGCGCGATCGGGTATAGGCTGCCCTCCCGAGCAGATCCCGGAGGGAGGACGGACCGATGGGTGACAACCGGCTGGGCCACGAGACGAGCCCCTATCTCATCCAGCACAAGGACAATCCGGTGGACTGGCGCCCCTGGGGACCGGCGACGCTGGCAGAGGCCCGGGAGACGGGCAAGCCCATCCTGCTCTCTGTCGGCTATGCCGCCTGCCACTGGTGCCATGTGATGGCCCATGAGAGCTTCGAGGATCCCGAAACCGCCGCGCTGATGAACCGGCTGTTCGTCAACATCAAGGTGGACCGGGAAGAGCGCCCCGACGTCGACCAGACCTACATGGCCGCCCTGCACGCCCTCGGTCTCCAGGGCGGCTGGCCGCTCACCATGTTCCTGGCCCCCGATGGCGCGCCGATCTGGGGCGGCACCTATTTCCCGCCGGTGCGCCGCCATGGTCATCCGGCCTTCCGCGAGGTGCTGGAGGCGGTCGCCACCGCCTTCGACCGGGATCCCGATCGCATCGCCCGCAACCGCACCGCCCTCACCGCCGCGCTTGCCGCCCGGCCGGAGCCCGGCGCCGCCCCCCCGGGACCGGCCTTTCTGGAGGCCGCCGCCGAGCGCCTCGCCGGGCTCATGGATCCGGTGAAGGGCGGCCCGCGCGGCGCGCCCAAATTCCCCAATGCCGGTCTTCTCGAAGTGCTCTGGCGCCGGGCCGTGCGGCAGCAGGACGAGGCCGCCCGCGCTCTGGTGCTGACCACCCTGGAAAAGATCTGCCTTGGCGGCATCTGCGATCATCTGGGCGGCGGCTTTGCCCGCTACTCGGTCGACGACCTGTGGCTGGTGCCGCATTTCGAGAAGATGCTCTATGACAATGCCCAGCTGCTGCGCCTGCTGACCTTCGCCCACGCCGCCACCGGCAATCCGCTGTTTGCCGCCCGCATCGGCGAGACCATCGACTTCCTCGTCCGGGACCTGCGCACGCCGGACGGCGCCTTCGCCGCCAGCCTCGATGCCGATTCGGAGGGCGAGGAGGGCCGCTTCTATGTCTGGACGCCGGAGGAGATCGAGGCGACCCTCGGCCCCGATGACGCCACCCTGTTCTGCGGCGTCTATGATGTGACGGCCGAAGGCAATTTCGAGGGCGCCTCCATCCTCAACCGGCTGGAAAGCCCGCCGCTGGATGCCGACACCGAAGCCCGGCTGGCCGGGATGCGCACGGCGCTGCTGGCCGCCCGGGAAGCCCGGGTCCATCCGGGCCTTGACGACAAGGTGCTGGCCGACTGGAACGGCCTCGTCATCCGGGCGCTGGCCGAGGCCGCCGACCAGTTCCGCCGCGCCGACTGGCTGGCGCTGGCCGAGGACGCCTACCGCTTCCTCCTCTCCGCCATGGCCCGCGACGACC
>JBBSSF010000104.1:0-9334 GCA_038242345.1 Hyphomicrobiales bacterium | reverse complement strand
CGAGATCGACAGGAACCAAGGAGAGAGATGATGCGCACCCTTCCGGTGATCGCCTCCGCCATGGCCCTTGCGCTGACCGGTGCCACGGCCTTTGCCCAGATGGCGCCAGCGCCGGCGGCACCGCCGGCCGCACACACCGCGGATCCGGCCAGCCCGGCCGCGCCGGGGCCGAAGATGATGCCGAGCCCCTATGATGGCGCGGCACTGCCGCCGACCGCCGATCCCGCGGTGAACCGCGTTGCGGAAATGATGATCGGCAAGCCGCTGCTCGACACCGTCGGCGACAAGGTCGGCACGGTTGCCGACGTGGTGCGCGATGGCGGCGGCAATGTCACGGAAATCCACGCCGATGTCGGCGGCATCCTCGGCATCGCCACCACGCGGGTGACCATCCCCGCCCGTCAGGTGACCATCGACGGCGAGGCGATGCGGGTTTCGCTGTCGAAGGACCAGATCGAGGCCCAGCCGGAAGTGAAGAGCTGATCCGGGACCGGTGCAGCGATGAGACGGGATCCGCGCCGCCTGATACCAGGCGCACGAAGTGCTGACCGCACCTTAGCGCCTGAAGATCAGCTGATTTCCCATATGCCCCAGGGACATGGGAAATCTGCATCGGAATACCAAAGAGTCCTTTTCAAGAATATTTCTCCGGGCCCGGCTTGAGGTTTCCGCAGGGCGCGTCCCCATCAGGCAGGGCGTCCGGATGAGAGGGACAGAGTCCTGCGGTCTTCCCCGGAAAACCGGAACGGGAGCCCTTGCAGGGGGAGATCGGTGGCCTGTCCGGCAGGGCGTCCGGATGCCATGAAGCCCGGCGGAGAGCCGGAAAGCCGACAGGAGCGGAAGCGCCGCATCCGGTCGGCCATCCCGGTCTTCCCCGGAACAGGTCCGGGCGGGCGTCCCTCCCCTGCCCCGCTTTTCCCGAGCGCGTCGCTCATGGCGGACGGCATGGCATTCAGGCGACGTGGGGACCCCGGGTCGCGTCAGGAAAATGCTACCGGGAATCCGGGGACCACAGGGCGTGGACCCGGATTTCGCGTCCAGGCACGCAACGCCGATCAGCTGCACACGAAAAAAGGGCCGGGCCCCGTCGGGGGCACCGGCCCTTTGTTCATGGATCCGGAACGGATCAGAAGCCGAGGGCGACCTTGACTTCGCGCAGCTGGTTCAGCGTCAACGCGGCCTGGGCCTTGGCCTGCGAATCAGTGGCGTCGGCCAGATCCTCTTCGGCATTCTTGATGGCCTCAAGGATGCGTTCCGGCTTCAGCGTCTCCACCGGCACGGCCTCTTCGGCCAGAACCGTGAGGCCCGTCGGCGAGACGTCGGCGAACCCGCCGCGCACGAACACCTTGCGCGGGGCGCCGGATGCCGGCTTCACGACGAGAACGCCCGGACGGATCGTGGCGAGGAACGGCGCGTGGCCGGCCATGATCTCGAATTCGCCCTCGGAGCCGGGAACCACCACGGAGGCGACGGGCTCGGAAACGACGAGCCGCTGCGGGCTCACCAGCTCGAACGGGAAGGTGTCGGCCATGGCGCGTTACCCTTCAGGGGACAGAAGCGCGGGGAAAACCGGGCGCGGATCGCCAGCGGACTCCCTCACGGGGACAGGAAGGATGTGCGCCGGGCGCGGAGGTCGTCCGCGCCCGGTCACGAAGGACGGGCCGATCAGGCCGAGGCGGCCAGCTTCTTGGCCTTCTCGATCGCCTGCTCGATGGTGCCGACCATGTAGAAGGCGGCTTCCGGCAGGTGGTCGTACTCGCCGCTGACGAGACCCTTGAAGCCCTTGATCGTGTCCTTGATATCCACGAACACGCCCGGCGAACCGGTGAAGACTTCGGCCACATGGAAGGGCTGCGACAGGAAGCGCTCGACCTTGCGGGCGCGGGCCACCGTCAGCTTGTCCTCTTCGGACAGTTCGTCCATGCCCAGGATCGCGATGATGTCCTGGAGGGCCTTGTAGCGCTGCAGGGTCTCCTGCACCTGGCGGGCGACGCCATAGTGCTCGGCCCCAACCACGTTCGGGTCGAGCATGCGCGAGGTCGAGTCGAGCGGATCCACGGCCGGGTAGATGCCCTTTTCGGCGATGGAGCGGTTCAGAACCGTCGTCGCGTCAAGATGGGCAAACGACGTGGCCGGCGCCGGGTCGGTCAGATCGTCGGCCGGCACGTAAATGGCCTGCACCGAGGTGATCGAGCCCTTGGTCGTCGTCGTGATGCGCTCCTGGAGGGCGCCCATGTCGGTGGCGAGCGTCGGCTGATAGCCCACGGCCGACGGGATACGACCCAGAAGCGCCGACATCTCCGAACCCGCCTGGGTGAAGCGGAAGATGTTGTCGACGAAGAACAGCACGTCCTGGCCCTGGTCACGGAACTCTTCCGCGATGGTCAGGCCGGTCAGCGCGATACGGGCGCGGGCGCCCGGGGGCTCGTTCATCTGACCGAACACGAGGGCGCACTTGGAGCCCTCGCCGCCGCCGTGCTTGTTCACGCCGGATTCGATCATCTCGTGGTAGAGGTCGTTGCCCTCGCGGGTACGCTCACCGACGCCGGCGAACACGGAGAAACCACCGTGGGCCTTGGCGACGTTGTTGATGAGCTCCTGGATGAGCACGGTCTTGCCCACGCCGGCGCCGCCGAACAGGCCGATCTTGCCGCCCTTGGCATAAGGAGCCAGCAGGTCGACGACCTTGATGCCGGTGACGAGGATCTCGGCCTCGGTGGCCTGCTCGGTATATTCCGGGGCGTCCTGGTGGATGCCGCGGGTCTTGGTGTGAACCACCGGGCCGGCTTCGTCGATCGGCTGGCCGATGACGTTCATGATGCGGCCGAGGGTGCCGTCACCGACCGGAACGGCGATGGCGCCGCCGGTGTCGGTCACGGACTGGCCACGGACCAGACCCTCGGTGACGTCCATGGCAATGGTGCGGACCGTGTTCTCGCCCAGATGGGCGGCCACTTCCAGCACGAGCCGGTTGCCATTGTTCTCGGTTTCGAGCGCGTTCAGGATCGCCGGAAGGCCACCGTCGAAGCGCACGTCGACGACGGCGCCGATGACTTGGGTGATGCGGCCGACATGCTGCGTCATCGTTGCTACCTCGTGCCCCTTGTCCGTCAGAGCGCTTCGGCGCCGGAGATGATCTCGATGAGTTCCTTCGTGATCATGGCCTGGCGCGAGCGGTTATAAGTGATGGTGAGCTTCTTGATCATGTCGCCGGCGTTGCGGGTCGCATTGTCCATGGCGGACATGCGCGCGCCCTGCTCGGAGGCGGCATTTTCGAGGAGACCGCGGAAGATCTGCATGGAGATGTTGCGCGGCAGAAGGTCGGCGAGGATCGTCGCCTGGTCCGGCTCATACTCGTAGAGCGCGGCCCCGGCGTCCGAGGCTTCCGGCTTCGGCAGCGGAATGAGCTGCTGGGCCGTCGGAACCTGGGCGATCACCGACTTGAATTCCGAGTAGAACAGCGTTGCGACGTCGAAGCCGCCCTCGTCGTACAGACCCTGCACGAAGTCGGACACCTGACGCGCCTCGACAAAGCTGACCGTCTTCACCGACCGGAACTCGATGGTCTTGATGAAGTAGGAGCCGAGATCACGGCGCAGCGCGTCGGCACCCTTGCGGCCGACACACAGGATCTTCACCGTCTTGCCGTCAGCGATCAGCCTGTTGGCATGCTCGCGGGCGAGACGGGCGATCGACGAGTTGAAACCGCCGCACAGACCACGCTCGGCAGTCGCGACGATCAGCAGATGCACCTTGTCCGAGCCCGTACCGGTGAGGAGCTTCGGCACATCCGGACCCGGCTCGACGGCCGCGGCCAGATTGGTGATGACGGTGGCCATGCGCTGGGCATAGGGACGAGCGGCAACAGCCGCTTCCTGTGCCCGGCGAAGCTTCGCCGCGGCGACCATCTGCATCGCCTTGGTGATCTTCTGCGTCGCCTTCACGGAGGCGATCCGGTTGCGCAGATCCTTGAGGCTCGGCATGAACGCTTCCCTGGTAACCGGGCCGGAGAGACCGGATCCGGCCGGCTGGCATCCCGATCCCGGAAGGGATCAGGCGCCGGCCGGCCGAGAACCGGGGACGTCAGGCCGAAAAGACCTTGGAGAACTTGTCGAGAGCAGCCTTCAGCTTCTCCCGGATCTCGCCGGTCAGTTCCTTCTTGGCCCAGATGTCGTCGAGGAGCGCGCGATGCTCGCCCCGCAGGAACGACAGGAGGCCTGCCTCATACGCCTGGACCTTGTTGACCGGGATCGCATCGAGGTAGCCGTTGACGCCGGCGAAGATCACCGCGACCTGCTCTTCCGTCTTCAGCGGCGAGAACTGCGGCTGCTTCAGGAGCTCGGTCAGGCGCGAACCGCGGGCCAGCAGCTTCTGCGTGGTGGCGTCGAGGTCAGAGCCGAACTGGGCGAAGGCGGCCATTTCACGATACTGGGCGAGCTCGCCCTTGATCGAGCCGGCAACCTGCTTCATCGCCTTGACCTGGGCCGAGGAGCCCACGCGCGACACCGACAGGCCGACGTTCACCGCGGGACGGATACCCTGGAAGAACAGGTTCGTCTCGAGGAAGATCTGTCCGTCGGTGATCGAGATCACGTTGGTCGGGATGTAGGCCGAGACGTCGTTGGCCTGGGTCTCGATGACCGGGAGAGCGGTCAGGGAACCCTTGCCGTTCTCGTCGTTCATCTTCGCCGCGCGCTCGAGCAGGCGGGAATGCAGGTAGAAGACGTCGCCCGGATAGGCTTCGCGGCCCGGCGGACGGCGCAGCAGCAGCGACATCTGGCGGTAGGCAACGGCCTGCTTGGACAGGTCGTCATAGGCGATCACCGCGTGCATGGAATTGTCGCGGAAGAACTCGCCCATGGTGCAGCCGGTGAACGGCGCCAGATACTGCATCGGAGCCGGGTCCGACGCGGTCGCCGCGATCACGATGGAATATTCCAGCGCGCCCGCATCTTCCAGCGTCTTCACGAACTGGGCAACGGTGGAACGCTTCTGGCCGACCGCAACATAGATGCAGTACAGCTTGACGTTCTCGTCGGTGCCCGCGTTCAGCGGCTTCTGGTTCAGGAAGGTGTCGAGGATGATCGCGGTCTTGCCGGTCTGGCGGTCACCGATAATCAGCTCGCGCTGGCCGCGGCCGATCGGGATGAGCGCGTCGATCGACTTCAGACCCGTCGACATCGGCTCGTGCACCGACTTGCGCGGGATGATGCCCGGAGCCTTCACGTCCACACGGCGACGCTCGGTGTACTCGATCGGGCCCTTGCCGTCGATCGGGTTGCCGAGGGCGTCGACCACGCGGCCGAGCAGACCCTTGCCCACCGGCACGTCAACGATCGTGCCGGAACGCTTAACGATGTCACCTTCCTCGATCTCGCGGTCGGATCCGAAGATCACGACGCCGACATTGTCGGTTTCGAGATTGAGGGCCATCCCGCGGGTACCGTTCGGGAAGTCGACAAGCTCGCCGGCCTGGACATTGTCCAGACCGTAAACGCGGGCGATGCCGTCACCTACGGACAGAACCTGACCGACCTCGGAGACCTCGGCCTCCTGGCCGAAGCCCTTGATCTGTTCCTTGAGGATGGCGGAGATTTCCGCGGCCCGGATGTCCATCAGCCGACCTCTTTCATGGCGGTCTCGAGTTTCGTAAGCCTCGTCTTCAACGAGGTGTCGATCATCTTCGACCCGACCTTGACGATCAGGCCGCCGATGAGGGCGGGATCAACCCGCGTGGAAAGCGTCACGGTCTTGGCGGTCGCCTCGGACAGCGCGGCCTTCAGATTTTCGACCACGGCATCCGACAGCGCCTCGGCGGACACGACCTCGGCCGGGACTTCACCCCGGGCAGTGGCCGCAAGCGCCTTGAACGCCTTGATCATGTCGGGAAGAACGAACATCCGGCGGTTGCGGGCGGTCAGCTTCACGAAGTTGGCCGCATAGCCGCCGATGCCGGCAGCCTCAAGCACCGCGGTGATCGCCCGGACCTGGTCATCGGACGAGAACACCGGGCTCTTGATCAGGCGCTGAAGGTCCACGCTTTCGTCAAGAAGCGCGGTCACCTTGTCGAGATCGGCCTCGACCGCGGCGAGCACACCGCCTTCGGCCGCCAGATCGAACAGGGCCGTCGCATAGCGCAGGGCGACACCTGAGGCGAGAGAGGCTTGATCTGTCACCGGTTCCAATCTCGCAACTGAAGCATTCGGCCGGAGGCAGCCAGGGCGACCGCAGGGGACGAACACCTTCGGTGAAAAGGGAAAAGCTCGGAGGTGTGTCGGCGGCGCGATCCGGTCGGATTGCCCTCCGACACCCGGGGCTGGCGATAACACATGGACCTGACCGGTGCAACCTCATCGCGGGGAACGGAAACGATTCCGCAGGCTTGCGACGGTCGGCCGCAAGCCCGTGCGATTGGCGCCCAAGCCCGGAAAAAGGGCTTGGTTTCAAGGCGAAGGCTGCCGCCACCGACTTTTGCCGGTCCCGACGAAAGTGTGAGGCGGACCGAAAGGCGCCTGCGTCCATGTGCTTAAAGGAAGCTCTGCGGATCGACGTCGATATGGTGGCGCACGCCCTCCCGCTCTGGTGGCGCCTTGGCCAGCCATGCGCGGAGAAAGGCCTGCATGTCGGCGGAGCGGGGCCCGTGCACCAGCAGGCGAACGCGGTGCCGTCCGCGCACCACGGCGATGGGGGCTTCCGCGGGCCCCAGCACCTGGATGTCCGGCGAGGCCGGGCAGGCAAGCGCGAACGCCCGGGCATGGGCTTCGGCTGCCGGCCGCGTCGGGGCGGAAATCACGATGGCCGCCAGACGCCCGAAGGGCGGCATTGCATCCCGGCGCCGGGCCGCTATCTCCGCGGCATAGAAGGCTTCCGGATCCCCCGACGCCAGCGCCTGCATCACCGGATGGGTCGGGTCGTGGGTCTGGATCAGGCCGCGCCCGGTGGTGCCGGCGGCCCGGCCCGAGCGGCCGGTGACCTGGGAAAGAAGCTGGAACGCCCGTTCGCCCGCCCGCGGATCGGTGCCCGAGAGACCGAGATCGGCGTCGACCACGCCGACCAGGGTGAGGTTCGGGAAATTGTGGCCCTTGGCGACCAGCTGGGTGCCGATCACGATATCGACACCGCCGGAGGCGACCAGATCAAGTTCGCGTCGCAGCCGCTCCGGTCCGCCACCGAGGTCCGAGGACAGCACCAGACAGCGCGCATCGGGAAAGCGCTCGTTCACTTCTTCGGCAACACGCTCGATGCCCGGCCCGACGGCGCGCAGCTCGTCGACGGCGCCGCATTCCGGGCAGCTCTGCGGGTATGGCTCGGCGTGGCCGCAATGATGGCAGCGCAGATGGCCGCGCAGGCGATGGTCCACCAGCCAGGCGGTGCAGTTGGGGCACTGGAAGCGATGGCCGCAGGCGCCGCACAGCGTCAGCGGGGCATAGCCGCGACGATTGAGGAAGAAGAGGGCCTGTTCGCCCCGCCCCACCGTCTCGCGCGCCGCGTCGGCCCGCTTCTCGCTCAGCCAGCGGCCGCGCTGGAGGCCGGTGCGGCGCAGGTCGATGAGGTCGATCTCCGGCGGCTTGGCGCCGGGAATGCGCGTCGTCAGCTTCACATGGGCGTAGCGGCCGGTATCGGCATTCACCCGGCTCTCGATGGAGGGCGTGGCGGACGCGAGGATGACCGGGAAACCGCCTTCCCGCGCCCGGACCACGCTCATGTCGCGAGCGTGGTAGATGACGCCGTCGGCCTGCTTGTAGGCGGTGTCGTGCTCTTCATCCACGACGATGAGGCGCGGATCCCGGAAGGGCAGGAAGAGGGCCGAGCGCGCGCCGATCACCACCTGCGCCTCGCCGGACGCGGTCGCCCGCCACACCCGCGCCCGCTGCGCCGGCGGCACGGCGGAATGCCATTCGGCCGGACGCGCGGCGAAGCGCTTCTCGAACCGGGTGAGGATGGCGTTGGTGAGCGCGATTTCCGGCATCAGGATGAGGGCCTGTCCGCCGGTGCGCACCACTTCGGCGACGGCTTCCAGGAACACTTCCGTCTTGCCGGAGCCGGTGATGCCCTCCAGCAGGGTGACCGAGAAGGCGCGCTTCTTCACCGTCTCGATGAGGATGTCGGCGGCGCCGCGCTGTTCGGCCGTCAGCGGCGGATGGAAGGCGTCCGGGTCGGGCTCGGCAGCGGCGCGCGGCGGCGGCAGGGCGACGGGGCCGAGGGTGCCGGCCGAAATCAGTCCGTCGATCACCGAGGGCGAGACGCCGGCGGCCTCCGCCAGCCCGGCCTTGGTCCAGGCGAGGCCGCCTTCCTCCATGAACTGGAGCACCCGGGAGCGCGCCGCCGTCAGCCGCTCGGGCGCCGGACCGATGCGGGCGACGCCCGGCCGGGTCGGCTCGGGATCGAGGGCCTCGGGCGCGCGCAGCACCATGCGCAGCACCATGCCGCGCGGCGAGAGCGTCCAGCGGGCGAGCCAGTCGACGAAGGCCCGCAGCGAGCGGTCGATGGGCGGGGCATCGAAGCGGTGACGGATCGGCCGCAGCTTGGCAACCGGCACCGACGGATCCGGCGCATCATCCCAGACGACGCCGATGATGACCCGCGGGCCGAGCGGCACGGCGACGATGGTGCCCGGCGCGGGCACCGGCCAGTCATCGGGCACGGCATAGGAATAGGGGCCGTCGATGGCGACCGGTACCAGAACCGAGACGACGGCGGGGGAGACGGACAAGACGGACGGCTTTCCTCGGGAACGATCGGCGGCGGAGGCCCTTCATATAGGCGATCCCGGCGCCGCGTTCGACAGCAGCATGTCGACAGAGGTCGGGAGAAGTGCCTAAGGGGAAACCGGCCCTTGGCCTTTTGCCCCAATTCCGCCTAGATGCGGACCGGGTCGACCTCCGGAGGGAGCTTCCGGAGGCCGGGGCGGTGCCCGTTTCTCCGGCCGGCCGCACCGGCGGCGCGGAGGGCGGGACAGACAGGCGGACATCCGGACACGGGCCGGGGGCGGACGGAGGCACGGGCCGCGGCCGTCACGGCCGGCCGCAGGGGCGCCGAGCCCCGTTTCGCCGGACGCACCTTCAGGACGAGGCAGGCTTTCCATGAAGTTCTTCATCGACACGGCCGACATCGGCGAGATCCGGGCGCTCTCGGAAACGGGTCTGCTCGATGGCGTCACCACCAATCCGTCTCTGATCCTGAAATCGGGGCGGGTGCTCGCAGAGGCGATCGCCGAGATCTGCGAGGCCGTCGACGGGCCGGTGAGCGCCGAGGTGGCCGCCACCGACTATGACGGCATGCTGGCCGAGGGCCGCTTCCTGGCCGGCATCGCGCCCAATGTCGCGATCAAGCT